>JAYEKW010000190.1 GCA_034716895.1 Candidatus Neomarinimicrobiota bacterium | reverse complement strand
GTTCCAGAACGTCAACCAGGCAGAACGCGCTATGGATATTCTGTTCGGAGCAAGAGATCACAAGTGGGATCGTAAGATGGCACAAACCGCCACAGCGATCCAGGGGACGAAGAAAGAAAATATCGCCATAATGAAGAGGGCAAGAGGGAAAACCTTGTCATTCTTGTTAAAAAACAACGACATAGCTGCTGCATCACGATGGCTGAGAGTTTACGACCAAACCCACAACGACAGGAGTTATAGGATCATAAGCCCAGAAGGTGGGGTTCATGACTATGCCAAGATTAAGTCTGGCAGGAAAGCTACATCAGCATGGGGGTCTTACAATGAAATAGCAAAAGTTCTTTCCATTCTCACTGACGGACGAGCGGAAAATATTTTTTATCAGATAGGTAGAGAACACAAAGTCAGGAACTTTTATAACAATTTGTTTGCTCCTAATAGCGATATGCCGTTTGCTACTATAGATACTCACGCTGTTGCTGCAGCCTTGTTTAGACCACTAGCGGTTGACGACGTTGAGGTTCGGCAGGCTTTCGGCTCCTCTGGCTCTTCTTCGTCGTCTATCACTGGGCAAAAAGGGACATATTCAATCTTTCTTGAGGTATACAAAAGAGCTGCAGAACAGCGCGGTTTAAGGCCGAGGGAAATGCAGTCAATGGCATGGGAAGCCATTCGTGGTTTATTTGAGGACAACCAGAAAACCAAAAAGACCAAGGCGTTTGCCTCTGAAACATGGGAGAAGTTTTCCAATGGGGAAATCTCTCAGCAAGAGGCAAGGGAAGCAATCAATGACTTATTTGGTGGGGTCACAAACCCTGCGTGGGTGAACACTGAATATTCGAGAGAGGTAGTGCCGACTTATACGGGGGCTGCCCAAGCGAACATCAACTACAGAGCAAACGGGGAAAGCGCACCATCCTCACCGGTGAACATTATGCTGGAAGTAGCACCGGATCCAAACAACATTCAACTGACAGCAGAGTGGGACGCCCTGCCAGAAAGTGAAAAGCTTAGGATTAGCCAATCAGTTGCAGCCACGATCATCGAAAAAACTTTAAAAGAGTTTGGGACTGATGGGGATTTTTCTCTCCAGTTTGGTGGATATATGGGGGCAACAAATCCATCAATGATGCTCACAGTAGAGAGAGCAGAACTCGCGATCCCAGTGGCTAAAATGCTGGGGTATGTACTCTCTCAAGATAGCATGATGGTCACATCAGAAGATTCTGTTGTTGGGACTAGCGAGGTTGGTGTTGTTACTATTGCCCTCCCTGATGGGTACGGAGCTATTGACATTGAAAACCTATATGATACTCTGTACGAGCTAGAAGAAAAAGGTAAGCCAATCGTCGGTGGTCATTCCACAAGAGATGGGCAGATGGCTATCCTTAATTCTAGCAACGTAAAGGACTATGATCTAGCTAAAAGGATAGAAGAGAAAATAGGGCGTTCATTCCAGATAGATATGGGAAAAGTTAACGCAGCATTCCCGCAGAAAGAGGAATACGATTATGACAGTAACAGACAAGAGGCATCTGCCACTACCAAAGGGACACCCATTCTCAGGCGCGCAGATACACTTCGGAATCAAGCCACCAGAGAACTGGAACAAGAACTCAGAAAGACAAAAGAGTCCAAAAGCGAAACCCTCCTCTACCAGGGTAGCCAAGACCAACTAGGTTTCTACTCCGCTCTTACCAAGGCAGCCCACGACATAAAGCAGAACTCCCTCCCTGCTAAGTCGTGGGTGAATGCCTTACTCAAACAACCTAATGTAAAAAAACAAGAAATTGAAGCCGTAGGTCTACAGGAATGGCTAGACATGCAAGACAGTAAAGTCTCGCGTGAATCTGTTATTGCGTTCTTAGACCAAGGTGGAGTCCAGATTGAGGAAGTAACCAAAGGGGTCGAGGGATTCGATGAAAACAATCCTACCCTACCCGCTAACACCGACCTTGCAGTCGTTGAAGCACCAGAAGATTTTGGGTCAGAGTTTGCCTATGGTGTAGTTTACGGTGGTGAAAGTACGGTTGGTTTAGGACATACCGAGGAAGAGGCGATACTTGATGCCTATTCAGGACACCCTGAGTATTGGGAAGAGG
>JAYEKW010000189.1 GCA_034716895.1 Candidatus Neomarinimicrobiota bacterium | reverse complement strand
CCCTTGGTCTTTGGTCTGCTGAACTGTTTCTAACTACCTTGGAGGCTCTGCAAGGGGAGTCAGAGTCAAAAATTACAGCCTGTGCTGGTATCGCCTTTACAAAACCATCATATCCCTTTGATCAGGGATATGAGATTGCAGAGAATTTATGCGATTCCGCAAAACAGAAACGCCGGCAATATCTTGATGAATTATCAGATCAGAGTGACCTAAACCGAACAAAAAATGACCTGTCCCTGCTTGACTTTCATATCGTCCAGGGGGGCATATTTGGAGATCTGGATCAGGTGAGGAGTACGGGGTATTCTGATGAATCAGGACTGCTTATTGGTCGTCCCTTTGCCATTGGTAAGGGGCAGGAGGGATATCACAGCCTGCAATCTGCAGCCACAGGAATTGGGGAATGGCCAGCCAATAAAATCAAAGAACTACGGGAAGTTGCCTATAAAGGAAACACTGAGATCGATAAATTTTATCAGCACTGTAAAAAACAAAATTTGGAAGTACCTGACTTATTAAAAACCAGAGCACGCCAAGTTCTAGGGAACCCAAAGGAATTGGATATTTGCGAATATCTGGATCAGGTTCCGGGTTGGTTACGCAAGCAAACCGAAGCAATGGGGACCAAAAAATGAATCACTTGAACTATTCAATAGAACTGTTATCAGATACAGTTCCTGCGTCAGGGTTAACTGCTTCAGCTATTGTGGATACTGAGATTGCTGTGGACTCCTTTGGCTTACCGGTAATCCCTGGCAAAAGATTAAAGGGCCTCATGAGGGAATCACTGCTGGAGGTTGGTGAAATTACCGGGCATGATCTTCAGTTGCCACTTGACTCATTGTTTGGTCAGGTTGGTGTGGCCGATGGATACTCAATCATGTTATCTGATGCCAGCTTGAGTGATAGTGAGGGTATCAGGCTCTGGTTGAGCTGGGCGAATGAAAAATTTCCAGGGTTCTTCAGAGACAGTATGGTGTTAGAGTCGTTTACTGATATTCGACGTCAGACAAAACTAAAAGACGGCGTGGCTGTAAAGCACTCCTTGCGTTCCATGCGCGTATTAAAAACAGGGTTAACTTTCTTTGGAAGTATCACTTCAGACCGGGAGATTCCAGGTGCAGAGGTCTCACTACTTGCCATGACTCTGGGGAATCTACGGTTTCTGGGGTTGAACAGAAATAGAGGTTTGGGCCGGATCAAATGTGAGTTGTTGGATAGTACAGGAACTAAAATAAGCCAGACGACAGCATATAAAAAATTTATGGAGGGGGTTTAACCATGAAATCTTTAGAATTTCAGATAACCGCAATTACCCCATTAATCATGAGTCGGACCACGGCAAGTGGAAATCACCTGGAATCATTTGACCATATTCCCGGAAGCAGTATCCTGGGCGTTTTGGCAGGCCGATATGTTAAAAACCACGTATTAGGCAAGATGGCGCATCAGGATGAGCAGTTCAAGCGGCTGTTTCTAAGTGATGCCATTTCCTACAGGCAGGCAACCCTCAAGATCATGAACAGTCGCTCACAGGTGATGCCCCTGCATATTCACCAGGAAAAATCGGCTAAAAAACCTTATCTGGATGTTTTCGAAACTAATCCAAGCAATCCTGCAAAATACAAAAGGAGATACATCAGCAGCCATCATGTCGGTCTGCCAAAAATGATGACAAGTTTTCACACATCCCGAGGGGCGGAACGATTGGCGGGCAGATCATTGTCAGGTGGTATTTTTACCTATACAGGTCTAGCCTCTGGCCAGCAATTTCTGGGTGAGGTTATTGGATCAGACGATGATATTGAGGTTTTGAAGGAGCTGATAATAGCTGATTCAAACGTCCATTTGGGTCGTTCAAAAACGGCTCAGTATGGATCAGCTTCCATAGAGGTCATGAATGTCAGGGAGATTACTCCGGGTCAAGACGATTTTTCTGATCAGTCATTTACACTGAGCCTGAAAAGCCCTGCTCTTATCCATAATAAATTTGGACATCCCTCAACACAATGGCAGGATGTTGCCCTGACAATCCAGAAGCAATGTGAGCTTTCAGCCCCCCTGGAATGTGAGCAGTTGCTTGTTCGTAATACAAGCATTGAAACCTTTAACCGTATGTGGGGACTAAAGCGACCTTCTGAAGCTGCACTTGAAGCAGGCTCGGTTTTTAAGATTGCTGCTGGACATGGTATATCAAGGAAGGGTATCGATCAGTTGTTATTCCATGGATTGGGGCATCGGCGGAATGAAGGTTATGGTGAGGTCAGTATAGAGTCCATCCAGGTTGATCACTTG
Organism: Candidatus Neomarinimicrobiota bacterium; assembly: GCA_034716895.1. Lineage (NCBI taxonomy): Bacteria > Pseudomonadati > Fidelibacterota > Fidelibacterota bacterium. Next base: position 7,113 of record JAYEKW010000189.1, on the reverse strand, counting down.
AATGCCTCAGCAAAACCTGCAATTAAAAAGATGCCTGAAGGTAGTCCCCCTGAAGCTTTCCTGGCCGTATACAAAAACGTGGCTCAACGTGAAGTGAAGCTCCTTGCAGAACGAGTAGCTCTTGAAGCAGCTCTGCAGCCGACCTTACCGCATAGCTTAACAGTGGATTTACGAGATCTTTTTAAAAGTAAAGATTCACTAGGTGAAATAGCCCGGTATATTGAATTATCTCAAACCCAAAAAGAGGATGGCAAAACTGTTGATAAAGGACGAGCGACTCATCTTAAACGCGTCAAACTGGATGGTAAATATCTATTTGATGTTTTGAAAGATGCCAAGGTTTTCCATGAACGCATTCTAGATGAGATTGGTGTCTCAGAGAGTGTCTTTTTACAAGAATCCGCTAAAGCATTATCGCTACCATTGGATCAGTATAGAGAGTTTGCATGGAAAAGTTATTGGGGAACATTGCTCACGAAGCATTTGAAAGGTAAGCAAGCATGAATGTGAAGAATATGGGAGCAGAAATTACGGGCAGAATACTGGTCTCTGGAACATTGGTGAACACAGCTCCTTTGAGGATCGGTGCTGGTACCGATGACAAAACAGATAGTGATTTGGTGCTTGATGGATCCGGAAAGCCCTATATCCCAGGCACTTCCTGGACAGGAGCTGCCAAGGATCATTTCCGGCAAAATTTTAAAGATATGGATGAAAAACTACTGGAAATAATCTTTGGGTCAGAAGGTGATGATAGCTCCAAAACAGCTTATCAAAGCGCTTTTATTAGCTATGATTTACCGCTTATGCATGCCGCGAAAATGGAGATTCGAACAAGTACCCGGATCAACCAGAAAACAGGTGCAACAGAGGATAAATCGCTTCATGATTTTGAATTGTTAGCTGCAAATAATATGTTTGACTTTGGGTTTGAGTTGGTCATAAGAGAGGCTTATAAAGACCAAACCAATGCATTGGTAAAATTTGTAAAAACCCTTATAAATGAATTACAAAATGGACACATCTCTGTTGGTGCTCAATCTGTAATAGGATTTGGAAAGGTTGAACTTTCCCCGGTAAAATGGAAACACCTGGAATTTCCCGGAGATGCTGCTTGGTGGTTTACAGGGAGCCGGAAACCTGATGAATCTCTTACAGTAGAAAAGGGTGACTGTTTTGAAGCAAAAAATGGGCTTGCCACCATACAGGGCCGATTTTTTCTGCAAGACTCAATTCTGGTTAAACAAGATTATACAGGTGAAGACGAGAATATTGATTCTGAGCAAATGCAGTCCAATGGAAAAAATATTATCCCTGGGTCATCTATCCGAGGGGTGTTTCGTCATCGGGCCAGGAAGATTTTAAATACCTGTGACATTAAAGATAGAGTCACACTTGAGAATAATTTGTTTGGTATTGTTGAAACATCAAAAAGAGCACAGGATGGTAAGGAGGAGCAGAAAGATATTGCCCTCAAAGGTAAACTTCGTGTCTCAGAATCCATTATTCAGGGAGGTCATTTAGAAAAGCAAACCCGGATCAGGGTGGATCAATTTACCGGAGGAGTTATGGATGGTGCTCTTTTTTCTGAATTACCACTTTGGAGTGATGGCAAGACTTATATAGATCTAAAGTTAAGGATAAATCAAGCTGACCCTGTAGAGCTTGCTTTGATCCTACAGGTTATCAAAGATTTATGGACCGGTGAATTGGCTTTAGGTGGCGGTGGTTCAATTGGTCGGGGTAAATTCTATGGTGAAGAATTGACCCTCAACTATCAATCAAAAAAAGTCAGAATTTTACAGGAAAAATCAGGTCTGCAAATTAAAGATGAGTCCAGTCTCATTGATGAAATAGACAAGCAGTGGCAGACAATATTACCAAAGGAGGGTGTCGCATGAGTGCCTATAAGCTAAATCAGGTGTTGACTCGTGTAAGCACAGGTGAAACTAGGATAACAGAGAGTGATTCACTCAAAACCTTGCTCGGGAATAAACTTAAACAGAAGGTGATTGGGTTGATCTTTTTGGACAATGCTGTCGTCTGGATTCGCTGGAATGGACATGAGATGACCTTTTCAAATGATCAGAAAATCATTGATACTCAACATATTCAACAAATGCGCATTTTTAATGAGGATGAGGAGCTGTTTCTACGCCGACAATCAGAAGGTCTTTTCTTCTGGCGACACAGGGTTGATGGCGAAGGGGATGCAGTAGATGTGATCGACGCGAAACAAATTCTACTGGGAGAACGCGTGGATACGCAAGTTGATTTTACTCTTTATCAGGAATCAGCCGGTTCAGCCGGGTGGGTTCCTGTCGGCAATGGCTCGCAACACCTGAGTTTGCAAGTGAGAAACTACATCAATACAGAAAACCATATAGCCGGATTTATGGATACCCGCTTTCTAGGATTAAACAAGGTGATATGATGGAAAAGGCAATTCTGAATACGAGAAGAAGTAAAAAAGGGAAACTGGTTGTAGAGGTAGATTTTTGCAATGGGAAAAACCCAGTGACAGCACCAAAATCAGATAGCTATCGCGAGGATATGGATGGACTTGAAGTTGAGGTCCAGAGAAGGGATGGGCATATTGAAAAAATATGTGATAAAGATACCATTCTCTTTCAGAAAGCAGTCCAGCCTAAAGCAGATCAAAATATTCGCCCAGCCTCCTCAATGCGCCACGACACTGGCTCTTCCCGGCACTCAGCAAATCAAGGGGTAACAAGTAAAGCCGTTGGCAATAAACAGGTGCGAGACATATCGGGTTCCAGACGTGGAACAGCTGCATACAATTTTGTTCCCTTGGATGATGTGGTTGTTTCAGCAGAATCCGCTGTGGTAAACCATGATGTGTTTTCCGGAGAACGGTTCCATGGTGAATTAGAGTGTCATTTGACAACTCTTTCTGAACTTTTCGTAAGTAAAGGAGGGGAAGATTTTTTCTCTATTAATGGTCAAACCAGAATTCCCGGGAGTACCTTGCGGGGTTTGATTCGCAATATGGTAAACATTATGAGTTACAGCAAGATGACTCAAGTTGATCATCAGCGAACGCTGTTTACCCGGCCCATGGCAGATGAGGATGGCCATTTTAGAGCTTGGTATAATGACCAGCTAACGTCTCAGAAGCGTGGAGAAAAACGGAAGTCATATACGGCAAATGCCGGCTACCTGAGGTTTGATTCCAGAGTTAGTAAGTACTTTATTCAGCCAGCCGTAGAACATAATAATGCTCAGTACCGTCAGATGGAAAAACGAGATATTGAAGAAGAACTTCAAGGTCAGCGTTTGAAGCCGTATGAATACTATAAACGCCCTGACGGGAGTTATTTTGTTACCAGCGGAGATGCTCCTGAAAAGAAACGGGAATGGGTTATTTATGGGGCGAATCTAAGCGTTCCCGCTGTGGAAGTTTTGCACCAGACTATAGAAAATTACCGTCAGGATTGTAAATCGGCTAACCCCAGTCGGAAACCAGAAATTAATCTTCTCGATAGACTGACAAAAGAAAAGCATGATTTTCCAGATGGTTTGCCTGTATTCTATAAGCAAAACGATGCTGGGGTCATTATTGCCTTTGGTCATACCGGTTTATTCAGAGTGCCCTACGAACAACCCATCTCAGCACATATACCGAAAGCTCACCTGGATGAAGATCATATGGACCTCACTCAAAGGATGTTTGGGTATATCAGTCCTAAGGGTGAACTGACAGAAGGTCATGCTCATGCATCATTTATACAGGTCAGTGATGCTCACCCTGTTTCAGAGATAATACCTGCACCAGCACGTAAAGTGATTTTGTCAGGTCCTAAGCCCACTGCTTTTCAAAACTATCTGGTTCAGTTACATACTGAAACAAATGGAAAGAATCATTGGGGCTTTGATACCTGGCTCCGGGGCAGCAAGATGTACTGGCATCATGATTTTGTGCAGCAGGATTTCTCAAAAGTGAAATCGGATAACATGTATACAACAATGAAGCCGGTTCAAAAGGGGACTGAATTTACTTTTACAGTCAAGTTCTCAAATCTAAGCAAAGTTGAGTTTGGAGCACTCCAGTCGGCTATACAATTGCCCCCTGGCTTGGCACACAAGTTGGGAATGGCCAAGGCGCTCGGGTTAGGATCCATTCGTATAGAATCCACCATGAAATTAACTGATCCACAAGAACGATACAGCAAGCTGATGGATGCTGATAGCTGGAAGAGTGGTATGCGGCCAGTGGCTGATTCTGAGGATATTGCAGGTGTCTTTCGTGCTACCATCGCCAAAAGCTGCCAGGAGTTCGGTGATGATCCGGGTCAGGACAAGTTCTGGGATCTATACCGCATGCGTCAACTCAGGAAATTGCTTTCTTTTGAACATGGACAAAAACTGCAGAGCAAGGGGAAATTACAGGATCAAGGGTATGAGACCAGAAAACGTAAAATATTGCCAATCCCGGAGGATGTATAATGGATTCTGTGACAAGCAAAACCATCTCTAAGGGCGGTTCTCAGATCATTTTAGTCGGCGGACAACCTATTCCGCTTCTGCTGGGGTTTTTGGAGTTTCAACCAGAGAGTGTTCAGCTCTTATTCACAAAGCAGTCAAGGGGACAGGCAGCCCAACTAAAGGATATTTTTGCTGAACATGGCGCCACTATTACAGATCATCCAATCCCCCATAATAGGGTGCAGCGTATCAAGGCAGTCATAGATGAGATCATCGTTGATGCAAAGGGGCCGATCACGATCAACCTCACTGGTGGTACAAAGCTCATGAGTATTGCAGCCTATGACGCTGCCAAGACAAAATCCATTGCTAGTTTTTATGTTGATGGTCGCTCAGACTCTGTTTACAACCTTTCAACTGACGAGCTTCATCCCCTGTCGGCGGAAATATCTATCGAGGATTGTTTTCGTACACAAGGACAGGTCCCACAAGAGGGTGTCAATGTAAGAGAGCTACCGGACACGACTTGGGACTTGCTTGATGATATAGGGAAGCTCTATTTCGATTGGGGTGTAAATAAGCTTCGAAATAAGCTTATGAAAACCTATAGTAAAGGACTTCAGGTTGGCAGCAGTCTGGATCTGGGCCAGCAGCGTTTTAGGTGGGATTCAGGGGGTATTTCCTTAAAACTGAAGACGCGGGACTATTACTGGAAAGACCCACTTGCCGCAAAGATGCTTTTTGAGGGACGGTATCTTGAATATTTGGTGGCAAAGCGCTTTAGTGATGTGCTGGGTGAGGAGTTCGAGATCCAGGTTGGATTTAAAGCGGGGTTCACGGACCCTTCAATTGCCAGTGAAGAAAAAAATGAAATTGATGTTCTGGTAAAAAGAGGGCGACAATTATTTTTTGTTGAATGCAAAACTGGAAGTGTTAAGAAACAACATATTGATAAGCTAGCTGTGATTCGTCGCCGATATGGTGGTGAGTTTGCCCAATCAATATTAGTGCACAGTGACAAAAACCTACCCTCAGAGCTTCGAGAGCAATGTGAGGATAATAGCATCATTAGAGTCCCTTTTTCTGTACAAAATCGGCAAATCGATGATCAAAATATTAAAATGGCTGGAAATAACTTGAAAAGTATCAAACAATATGAATTCTAATACACATCCTAAACAGGTATTTGTTGCCACGGTAGGTACAACCCCCCAGATCTTCACAGAGTGCTTGTACGTCTACACGCATCCTCACTATGGCTATCAGCGCAAATTTGATCGCATTGTGGCTCTCACAACCAGGGAGGGAGCCGAGAAGTTATCTACAGCTCTGTTCAAGGAGGGACGTCTCGCACAGATGGAAACAGATCTAGGTGTTGAGAAAGGTTACTTTCAGCTTAAAAGAGAAGATATCATAATTCTTAAAGATGAGGGCGGGGAAGAATTAGATGATGTTCGTCAGAACGCTGATGCAGAGGTACTTAGCGGCCAATTTCTTCACTTGATCAAAGATATTACAGATGATGATGGCACTTGCCTCACTGCAACGGTTGCAGGAGGACGCAAGACCATGAGTGCTATGATGGCGCTTGCTTTTCAGTTATATGCTCGTGAAAGCGATGAGTTAATTCATATACTGCCCCCGACTGCAAAGTTTGGCGACCCTGAGTGGTTCTATCCCGGTGATCCGTCATCCACTAGTGAGAAGTTGGAAATTTCTAATGTCCCGGTCTTAAAAGTGGGACGTTATCTCCTGGGAACTTCCAATGATGCACCAGGCGACTTGTTGAAAAGGGTGCAAACCGCAATTCGTGATCTTGAACCCTTGAAATCTTTGGAAGTGGATGGCAAAGTACTCATTATCAACAAGGTGTATAAGATTGATCTACCCCCTCAAAATGCTGCCTTTTTTAGAATGTTTGTCAAGCTGCATAAATCTAAGACATGCGAATCAGATTGTGAGGGGTGTGATTCCTGTACCATGACCAATGAGGAAATCTTTGAAGCATTTCCAGACAGCATAGCTCCAGAGCTCAAGTCAATTTCACGACCTTACTCACCTAGCTATGAAGAATCCTATAAAAGGTGGAGAGGTCTCGATAACCCACCGAAAAGTATAGATGCCGCATCTGCGGAGAAGCAACGGTCTACTTATGTGAGCGAGATGAAGACTAATCTGAACAAGAAAATATTAAAGGAGGGGAGCAAGGGACATGGTTTTGTACCAGCCGCGTGCAGAAAGGCAATATCGCTGATTTCCATAGGTAAAGCACCTACAAGAAATGGATTGTTAGCTTTGACCGGTGAGGTGAAAATTTTAAGTTGATGGAGCTGTAAAAGTACCTGCTTATTGACAAATTGTTCTTCAGTGAGTAAAAACAAGAACTTAAGCGTGATTAGTAAATTATTTATGAAAAATTTAGTCCATTTTTCAGGGTTTCTCCAAAATAGGGTCTACAGCCCTTACTGGCAAAGGCTTACAGAGGCCAGAGTCTGAAACCTCCCCGAATTATTAGGGGATTAAGACGATAATGTTCTTCCTTCTGGCGTAGGTAATGCACACGTCTGAAACCTCCCCTAATAATTCGGGGAGGTTTCAGACCAAAGAATCTTGGTAAATTCGAGAGGGAAGTATCAAGGGTCTTAATCCCCTAATAATTCGGGGAGG
>JAYEKW010000188.1:6900-9478 GCA_034716895.1 Candidatus Neomarinimicrobiota bacterium | reverse complement strand
TTAAAGTTATGAACAAGGTCATTTTAAACAGTATTATTTACATCTGTGAGTGATAATTTTTGATAAGCATATATTTTATTAAACTTTGTGTCTTGGTGACTTAGTGGCTATGAATTATTCAGGATAAATCAAATTCAACTCCACCTGCTCAACCCCATGTTTGCCGGCATGGCTATGGCATTTTCATCAGTTTCGGTTGTTGCTAATACCCTGCTGTTACGGAGCAGAAACTATTTCCGGCAAATATAGCCCAGGACATCTCCACCAAAGGTTTTGAATAATACCATCTGTACTTCAGAGGGTATAACCTCAGCCCCCTGAGAAGCAGTAAAGACAAAAAAAAGACCCCATGCGGAGTCTTCTCTTTTTAACGAATTGTTTGAAGAATCTTAATTGGGCATATTCTGAGGACCAGCCTTCATTCCGGGAAAAGCCATGGGATCAGGCATCTTGATCTCACCATGTTCAGCTTCATACTTGGTGATATTCTGTTCAAGAGCCCGTTGTAAGGCCTTGGTGTGACTGGGAGTCATGATAATTCGTGACTGCACATTAGCCTTGGGTGAACCCGGCATAACTCTCACAAAATCCAATACAAATTCGGCACCGGAGTGAGTAATGATAGCCAGGTTGGCATATTCCCCATCGGCAACTTTCTCGTTAACCTGGATCTGGATCTGCTGAGCGGGTTGTTTCTTGCTGTCCATGTTGAGTTCCTCAATTAGTGGTTTTTTTGATCAGGACTGCCAGGGCTTATTGCGGGAGAGATTCGGGTTATCCTCACCCCATTCTTCCTCAGTATGATCAGGATCCTTATCCCAATCTATCTCAGCAGCCTGAGTAGCCGGCAAATCCTTATCATCAAAGTCTGATTCTTCAAACCTCAGATATTCATCGCCGTAAACCGACTCATCAAAAAAATCAATATCTTCTACGATTTCCGTAACCATGAGGAATTCGAGAAAATCCATATACTTTTTATTTTTTAGATTTGTTGCGCAGTGTGGACAGATGAGAGATCTGGCTAATCTCTCTTCTGATAGCTCTTCGCCACAATTCGGGCATACAATATCTTCCATTATACCCTCACATTTTTTATTTCGTTCCAACGGTTCATAAAAGCGCGCAAATGTATACGGACACATAGGGGGTGCCAAGAGAATTATGAGCATGCTAAATTCCTAGGAAAATCATGTGCAGGCGATATATTGCAACAATTGAAGCATGAAATGAAGGGTTATAATGGCCGCTAAAAAATACAATAAATCGACACTTAAAAAATTTAAGCAACTGCTATTGGATGAGCGCAAACGTATTATTGAAGACCTGGATTATCAAAAAAGTGAGCTAAATAAAACCATCACAGACGGCGCTGGTGAGCTCTCTTCTGCAACCTATCATATGGCTGATGTCGGAACCGATATGGCTGAACGTGAAAAGACCAGCATGTTTGCTCATCGACAAGCCAAATACTTGAACGATATAGACGAGGCGCTTGATCGGGTGAACAAAGAAACCTACGGAGTTTGCATAATCTGTGGAGATTTGATCGAAGAAGGCCGCCTGTTGGCTGCTCTGATCGCTAAGTACCACGTTCCCTGTAAAGAAACCCAGAATCAACGCAACCACAATCAGTAGTGCGCCACATCACTTCATTTTGTTTCTATAAGCGCAATTAAATTCAAAATATTTTTTTCATAGAAACCACTCTCACTCTGAGAGTAAATCACATTTAAGCCCGATTCTTCAGAACCAAATCCAATTTTCAATGAAATATTGAGCGATTTGATCAGTTTGATGAGACGCTTTCCAGGTTTGGGTTCCAGCTGGAGAATAATATCGGGATCGAAAGCTGATATTCGGTTTTGAATGTTGCTCCGACCATCTTCACTGGGATTATACAGCATATCAGCATACTCATGTTGAACATCAAGAGTGGGTCGTGAGCTCCCTGTTGGTAATAATAACAAAAAATCAAATTGCTCAGGCAAACTATACATTCTCTGCAAAGTATAGCGGGCAATCCGTAGCCATTTTGTACTCTCAGGATAAATAATCACGATCCGTTGAATTTTCCGAAATCTATCCTGAAAACTATAGGGTGTTTCGAGTTTTTTTTGCTTTGAGCTGTTAAGTATCATCTGGCAATGATTTAATTGAAATCGGACTAGAATCAATGAACTAATTGGGAAATCCTGAAAGTAAACAAACTCATAATTACCTAATGAAGTAGAAAGGTAAGAGATTTTTGGCATAAAAACCTCTGCGTCCTGGCGGCTCTGCCTGTCCGCACGAAGTTATACGCAGGCGGGCGAGAGGCCGTTTTTAAGGAATAAGTAAAAAGTAAAAAGTAAAAAGTAAAAAGGGTATATGGGTATAAGGGTTTTTGGTATAAAAAAACTCTGCGTCTTGGCGGCTCTGCCTGCCCGCACGAAGTTATACGCAGGCGGGCGAGAGGCCGCTTTTAAGGAATAAGTAAAATAGTAAAAAGGGTATAAGGGTTTTTGGCATAAAAAACTCTGCGTCCTGGCGGCTCTGCCTGCCCGCACGAAGTTATACGCAGGCGGGCGAGAGGCCG
>JAYEKW010000188.1:0-6800 GCA_034716895.1 Candidatus Neomarinimicrobiota bacterium | reverse complement strand
CGAGAGGCCGCTTTTAAGGAATAAGTAAAATAGTAAAAAGGGTATAAGGGTTTTTGGCATAAAAAACTCTGCGTCCTGGCGGCTCTGCCTGCCCGCACGAAGTTATACGCAGGCGGGCGAGAGGCCGCTTTTAAGGAATAAGTAAAATAGTAAAAAGGGTATAAGGGTTTTGGCATAAAAGACTCTGCGAGAAAAAAAATAGAGAGAAACCGAAATTAACGAGACATAGGGGAAATCGGCAAACGGACGCATAATAACCGTTGCATCATTGAGTGGAAAATCGACTTTATGCACCATGTTTCGAACCGCTATCCTCAGCCTTATTTTGGCCACTGTCCTGCTGGCACAAAATTACAAATGGCCGATCCGTGCTTCCCAAAGTCTGTCTGCAACCTTCTGTGAATATCGATCGGGGCACCTCCATGCCGGCATTGATATCAAGACCTGGGGTGAAATGGAAGTACCCTGCCTGGCCATAGCAGATGGCTACATCGAACGCATCCTCATCGGCTATAAGGGTTACGGTCGCGGTCTGTTTCTGCGGTTGAATGATGGAAATGTGGCAGTGTATGGTCACCTTGAAATATTCACTCCCATCCTCGAACGTTCAATTCTGGCTGAACAATTGGAGCAGGATCGTTATTCAGTTCGCTTAAAGTTCGCACCAGACCAATACCCCGTCAAAGCAGGTCAGGTCATCGGCTACAGTGGAACCAGTGGAACGGAACACCCCCACCTGCATTTTGAGATAAGAGACACCCTGAACCAGGCAGTCAACCCGCAACTACTCTATCCCGGAATAAAAGACACCCAACCCCCTATCCTGGATGAGATCCTCCTCTTGCCCGCCACTCCTGAAAGCCGGGTGAACGGAAGTCATTTCCCCGTGATCATCGATTTGCAGCATCCAGATGAGAAAGTTCATATCACGGGACCCTTTCAAACAGCGGTAAACGCCCACGACCGAGCCAATGGGACCTATAATAAATACAATATTTATCAGGCTGAGATCCTGGTTAATGACTCACTGATCTATAAACGCCTATTTGACCAGGTTCCCATGCGGCACAGTGGTCTTGTTGATCAAGTATATCCAGGAATCCGCGGAAAAAGAGGGTGGCGTTTTATGTCCATGTTTGCCAGTGACTCACTCTCTCTTTTTGCTCCTGAGCATCTGGATGGCAGGATCATTCCCCGAGGTATCTCCAGTCTGGAGATCAGAGTTAAGGACATCAAAGGGAACCAGGCAACCAAGGCGCTGCTCTATGGATACCAAAGTCCAGCTTCGTGGAGTGTGAAGCAAGTTGATGGCGCCACCATCATTACCCGCGACTATCCAGAAAATAATTATGAGCGCTACCAATTTTATACAGGATCTGATACCTTCCTGCCAGTCGCCCAAACCCTCTATAAGTTCAATTCAACCACCTGGATCATCAACACAGACCCGGGAGACACCGGGATCAGAGCTTTGGGCAGTCTCGGAGGGACAATTAAATGGATCATCCCACCAGCTACTCGATCTACTCCCGAGTTGGATTGTCAATGGCTTCCCAATGGAACCGGGTTCATCTTGAAGTTATCCAGTTCCGAACCCACTATCTTTCCGCTGGCCTATCGACTTATTGGTCCCCATATCAATTTTGCAGGTGAACTGAACCAAACTGGCAAGCAACAGGCTGAAACAGGTCTCATTCCCCTGAATGTACGTAGCGGAAGTGATCGACTTGAGGTCTTACAGGATACTCTGATCATAGCCACAGTTGATCTACAATCACTGATCACCCTTGATCCTCACAACAGCAGCGAATTCTCCTTAAATTCGTTAGGCTTTACCCTGCAAGCCGTTAACAATGGCTCAACACCACTTTACCTGCATATCGATACAACCGCTGCTCCTTATGATGATCACCCGGTGATTGGGGCAAGCATTAATATCGTGGGAAATTATGAGGACCAATTTGCCGGTCATATTACTTTTCAACACCCTGTTATTGATTCCACCTACTCGATCTTCAAACCGGGGAAAAAGGGTAGTTGGAAAAGGCTTATTCATCCGGATTCCTCCCGACAGGCAACCCTGCAAATTCGATCAGGAGGCAGCTTCTTTTTACTCCAGGATAACTCAGCTCCACGCGTAAAACCACTTAAGCGAAGGAAACGATACAAAACGGGAAATCGTCTGGTGTTTAAGATCAGCGACAATAGCCGGATCATCCCCCATCCCAGGCATTCAATGATCGCTTCCATCGATGGACAGAAATTCTTTCCTGACTATAACCCTCTGAGAAAAGAACTTTCCTTTCATGTACCCCGGGGAATCCATCGGGGTGATCATGTTTTTGAGCTTACCATTCAGGATGAATCAGGCAATTCAACTGATTTCAACTACTCCTTCACTGTTCGTTAGCATGTTCATTCCACTTAAAGACACCAATCCGGCACTGCGAAAGCCATTGGTGACCTATGGTCTGATCGCAGCCAATATCAGCATATTTCTCAAGATCGGAGCGATCTGGTTTATCGGAATTTGGATCGTTACACAATTTTTGTTCTAATTTATATCACCTGCTGATGGAACGGCTTATATTGCACACATCGGTGGATTTATTGCCGGACTCGTATTATACAGTATTTATCATAAATATCAGTTAAGCAGGATCGCATGACGCAGCAGAAATTAATTAAAGCAGCCCAGGATGTTCGCGAAAGAGCATATGCCAAATATTCAAATTTCAAGGTTGGAGCCGCCGTTGAAACAAGTGATGGAAAAATCTATCAGGGCTGTAATATCGAAAACGCCAGTTACAGCCTCACCCAGTGTGCCGAGCGAACAGCCCTCTTTACAGCAATTGCCGCTGGCGAGAAAAAATTCCGTCATTTGGTCGTGGCATCTGAGAATGGGGTCAGTCCCTGTGGAGCCTGTCGCCAGGTGATCTGGGAATTGTGTGGCGATATCCCCATCACCATCGTTGATGAGCAGGGCAATATCAAAGAAACCAGCTCAGCTAAGCTCCTGCCCAAAGCTTTTGGCGAGCAAGATTTGGCTTAGGATCTGTTTCGATTCCTTGGAAATATTAGGAGATATATGAAGATATGGAGCATCTAACGCCCCATCACAGTGGTTGGATCGAAGTTATCACCGGATCCATGTTCAGCGGAAAAACTGAAGAGCTGATCCGCCGGTTGAGAAGAGCTGAAATTGCCCGACAACATGTGGCCATTTTCAAGCCGGATATTGACAATCGTTTCAGCGAAGACCATATCGTTTCCCATAGCAAACAACAGCTGAAATCCACCCGGGTAAAGACCGCGGCTGAAATATTGCCCATGGCCAAACATGTCCAGGTTGTGGGTATTGATGAAGCTCAGTTCTTCGATGATGGTATCGTGGAAGTTTGCCGGATATTGGCTCGCCAGAAAAAAAGAGTGATCGTGGCCGGTCTGGAAAAAGATTATCGGGCAAAACCTTTCGGCCCCATGCCGGAATTGATCATTGATGCTGAATATGTTACCAAAAACCTGGCTATATGCGTGATCTGCGGAAACCCGGCTGGATTCACCCAACGTTTGAGTAATGTTGGAGATCAGATCCAGGTCGGGGAAGCTGAAAGTTACGAAGCCAGATGCCGTAGTTGTTACGAACCACCTGAGGAATAAACCATGCAAAGACTAACTGGATTACTGGGCATCGCTGCCATTCTGGGTATCGCTTATCTTATGTCAAACAACCGCAAAGCTATCAAACTTCGCATCGTATTCTGGGGTTTGGGTCTGCAAGTGGCCTTTGCCATCTTCATTCTGGCTACTCCCATCGGAAAACCGGTCTTTCAATTTTTTGACCGGGCTATTAATCGCTTACTTTCCTTTTCAGACACTGGCGCAGAATTCCTTTTTAACGCCCTGGCTATAGGTCCGGGGAACGAGGGTAGTCTTGGGTTTTTCTTTGCCTTCCAGATCCTGCCTACTATTATCTTTTTCTCAGCCTTTATGGCCATTCTCTATCATATCGGGTTAATGCAACTTGTTGTAAAATATATCGCGAAAGGGATGCAGAAAACATTGGGTACCAGTGGTTCTGAGACCCTTTCCGCTTCAGCGAATATCTTTGTAGGACAAACTGAGGCACCGCTGGTTATCCGTCCTTTTATCAAGACCATGACTAAAAGTGAATTTATGGCAGTGATGACCGGTGGATTTGCCACCATGGCCGGCGGTGTGCTGGCTATCTATGCGAAATGGTTAGCAGACATCCCCAATATTGCTGGTCACCTCATGGCTGCTTCTCTCATGAGTGCCCCGGCTGCTCTGGTTCTGGCTAAAATTATTTATCCAGAGGTCGAAAACTCACCCACTCAGGGAGATCATAAGATAGAGCTGCCCGAAACCAGCGGAAACGTCATGGAATCCATCGCACGTGGAACCAACGACGGTATGAAATTGGCAGCCAACGTCGGCGCCATGCTCATTGCAATTGTGGCTTTGGTCGCTGCAACCAATTACGGGCTGGGCTGGTTTGGTCTGAGTATCCAACAAATACTGGGTTGGATATTCTCTCCCCTGGCTTTTCTCATGGGTGTCCCCTATGCTGATATTTTTACCGTGGGACAGCTCATGGGTGAAAAAATCGTACTGACCGAGCTGGTGGCCTATGCTCACTTACAAGACATGGCTGGTGAACTGAGTGAAAAATCAATGATCATCAGCTCCTATGCCTTATGCGGTTTTGCTAACTTTGCCTCCATTGGTATTCAAATTGGTGGGATCGGTTCACTGGCACCAGAACGCCGGGGTGATCTTTCTCAGGTTGCTTTCAAGGCAATGATCGGTGGAGCATTGGCTTCCTGGTTAACCGCCACCGTTGCCGGGATCATGTTGTAGAGAATGTCCGATCTAGTAATCAGTTCGGCATAAGATTTGTTATAGTCAGTAATAAAAATTGGAGAAACCATAAAATGCGTATGATCTTTTTAGGACCACCCGGAGCAGGCAAAGGTACTCAGGCCAAATTAATTGTTAAAGACTACGGAATTAAACAGTTGTCGACAGGTGATCTGCTCAGGGAACACCGCCGTTTGGAATCTGATCTTGGCGCAGAAGCACAAAGTTTTATGGATGCCGGCGACCTGGTTCCGGATGGCATAATATTAGGAATGGTTGAAGTGGAATTTTCCAAACCGGAATTGGATCCCGGCTATATCCTGGATGGCTTCCCCAGAACCTGTCCCCAGGCTGATGGACTGGATGAACTCCTGGGAAAACTGGATCAAAAGCTGGATCACGTATTGGTTCTGGAAGTTCCTGATTCTGAGTTGATCCGTCGACTGACAGCTCGCAGATCATGCTCGAAGTGTGGACACATCTACAATCTGATCTTCAATCCACCCAAAACAGAGGGCATCTGTGACCACGATGGCGAACCCCTCATTCACCGTTCCGATGATACGGAAGCCACAGTCCAAAACCGGCTGGAGGTCTACCAAACGCAAACCAAGCCCTTGATCGATCATTATGAAAAACAGGGACTTATCAGACATATTGACGGCACAGGAGATGTTGCTCAGATCTACCAGCGGATTCTGACTGCCATACAATAAAATGTACATACTCGGCGTTACGGGTAACATTGGTTCAGGTAAGAGCACGGTTAGCAAGCACTTAGCTGAATCAGGTGCCGGGTTTTCCCAGTCAGATGATCTGGCCAAAGAACTCCTCCAAAATGATTCTGATCTATTAGAACAATTAGCCCATCGTTTTGGACAGGATATCCTGGATGAAAGAGGACAACTCCGACGTCATATCCTTGCAGAGCGGGCTTTTGCTACTCGGGAAGATCAGAAATTTCTGAATCAATTGATCCATCCTAAAGTTCGTCAGGTAACCCTTGCAAGACTGGATCAGGCTCGCAAGGAGAACAGATCATTTTTTGTCATCGATGCACCACTTTTATTTGAAGCAGGTGTGGATTCTATCTGTGATAGTGTATTGGTAGTGGTCGCTGACAATATTTATCGCCAGAGCCGAGTTGAACACCGCAGTCAGATCACAGAGTCTGATTTTAAACGCCGTGACAATTTGCAGTTATCCATCGAGGAGAAGATCAACCGGGCTGATCATGTGATCTACAATAATGGGAGTTTAAACGAATTATTAGCGCAGGTTGATGTGCTCTATGATCAACTCAACCTTTAAGCAAAGCATGGTGACGAAGGGCGAAATTGTCCGTCATGCCAGCAACCCAATCACACACATGCCTCATCTGAATCGACACATCTGATTCTTCGGCAACACCCCTGGGCAGAGGTAGATTCTCAAGAACCGGTCGTTGACCTAAAACTGCATCCCGATAATAAGAAAATAATTCATCCAAAATGGTCACGCCGGCTGATTCGGGGATTCTGACATAATTTGAATTATAGATCAAGGTGAAATTTAGAGCTCTTAATGCTTTCAACTCTGCCTTTGCTTGCTCAGTTAGATCCAGGGTAAGTGAATAGCGCGGCACATCCCGATAAGGTTTCGCTACTGCTGAAAGCTTCACTGAGGTGATCCAATGTCCAATTACGCCGGCCACAAAGCGAGACATTGGAAATTGTCCCTTAAGAACCTTATCCAACTGTGAACGTAGCTCATCACTGACCTCTGGAAATTCACTTTTCCAAAAATCCTGAACCTGCCCGGGCCCCAGGACACTCTGTTTCACTCCATCAAACAGATCGGATGTCGTATAGGCAATATCATCAGCAAGATCCATGATAGCACACTCAATTGGTCTTATCGAAACGCCAGTTTGGCTCGCC
>JAYEKW010000187.1 GCA_034716895.1 Candidatus Neomarinimicrobiota bacterium | reverse complement strand
TCAGCTCTCGATTTTGGTGCACTACCCATATCCATGACGGGGATGATGACTCTGACGGTCTCTAACACTGGTGGTGGAACTCTCAATATTACTTCCATCACCCCAACAGCTGGTGTGTTTGTTGCCAGTCCGGCTGACATGATAGTCGATCCAGGAGCAACCCAGGATCTGACTGTTACTTTTACTCCAGATGCTGTGGGAACTTTTACAGATGATCTGATCATCATTTCTGATGCAGATTCTTCACCTGATACAGTCAGTTTGGATGGTTCAGGTGCTGCTTCCAGTGGTGGTCCGGATATCGCGGGTTATACCTGGGTCAACAGCTATGATGCTGCTGGTCCTGCTTACGCTTGGATCGATACTACTGATGCCATCGATGCCATAATAGCTTATGGTGATGATTATCGGGGTACCATTGATCTACCTTTCCTTTTTAGATTCTATGGTAATGTTTACTCCCAGATCACAGCTACTACAAATGGTTGGATCGGTATGGGTCCCTCAAGCGGTTATTCCAGTTCCTATTGGACCAATGAAACAATTCTGGATGCTTCTACTCCCAATAATATCATCGCACCCTTCTGGGATGATCTGAAGGCCGGAGATGCACCAGGAAGTACCAGCTCTTATATGGGAACCATTCTGTATAAAACGGTTGGTGTTGCTCCTGATCGCCAGTTTGTAGTTATTTTTCAGGATGTGGTTCGTAGTTATGGTGATACTGATGGTTTTACCTTTGAAGTTATTTTTGATGAAACAACTTCTGACATCACTCTCCAATACGCAGATGTAACTGGCAACGCCTCCGCTGATAATGGTATTGGCGCAACTGTGGGTATTGAGAATGCCGATGGTACTGATGGATTGCTCTACAACTACAATGGCGCTCCCAACCTGCTCTATGATGATCTAGCTATTTATTTTGAAGCTCCAGCAGCTCCAGCTACACCTGGAATGGTTCTGGATATTCAAGAATATGATTTTGACGTAGTTCCTGTTGGATTTGGCGCTTCACTGGACGTTACCATTATCAATGATGGTGGTGCCGATCTGGTGGTTACCGGTGCTACAGTTAATGCACCCTTCTCAACTGCTTTCTCAGGAACGATTCCGGCTCTGCAATCAGCAGTTGCCACTATCGACTTTGATCCAGCTACAGTAGGTACTTTTGCAGAAGTTTTGACTTTTGCCGTCACAGGTGCTTACACGGGTTCAGATACTGTAGCCCTTGCTGGTTCATCATACGCTGTACACGCAGCTCTGGATGAAGGCTTTGAAGGTGGTACTTTTCCACCTGCCGATTGGTCAGTGACCACCACTGATGCATCAGGCGATGCCTGGGAAGCTGCCAATGATGGTTCAAGTCACGGACCTGGTACAGTAGCTGAAGGTACTTTGGCCGCCATGGCTGATATTTATAATATGTCCAGTGGTACAGTCTCGCACATGTATTCACCGGCTGCTGATCTTTCCGGCATGAGTGCCCCAAGATTAAGCTTCTGGTGGCAGTGTATGACTGGCTCTGGAACCCAGCCCAGTCTTACTGTTAATTATTCTATTGACGGTGGGAGTACCTGGTCTGAGCTTTACTATCAGGAAGCTGATGGTACAGCTGATGATTGGGTTAACGTTAAAGTGTTCTTACCAGAATTTTCTGCAGGAACCATGTTTGACTTTGTAGCCTTTAGTGACTACGGAAGCTATAACATGTTTCTTGATGCAGTACTGGTTGAAGAAGGTCCTGTACTAACACCCTTTTTCTCCGAATATATGGAAGGATCTGGCAACAATAAGGGTCTTGAAATCTATAACGCCACTGGTGCTGACATCGATCTTGATGAATATCAGATCGCTCAGTCTGTCAATGGTGGTGGATGGCAGTATTATCACGCCTTCCCAGCCGGTGCAACTCTGGCAAATGGAGATCTTTGGTTGATCGTAACTGATGCAGCTTTCCCGGAAATGATCGCCATGGCCGATGAGGTTCTGGGATATCCCAGTGTTGTTAATCATAATGGTGATGATGCCCGGGCTTTAATCAAGATCGTTGGCACTGATACAACCTTTATGGATGTTATCGGTATTCCTACTGAAGATCCTGGTTCAGGTTGGGATGTTGCCGGCGTTGCTGTTGG
>JAYEKW010000186.1:2450-9523 GCA_034716895.1 Candidatus Neomarinimicrobiota bacterium | reverse complement strand
GGTAATTCCTGAAGCTTATGCGCTGTATCAGAATTATCCCAATCCCTTTAATCCTACCACAACCATTCGTTACGATCTGCCGGAAGCCGCCGAGGTTTTTCTCACCATATACGATATTAAAGGTCGCGTGGTGAACCAACTTCAGGTTGGAAGTCAGTCCGCCGGCAGTTATGCTTTACAGTGGAATGGTGCATCACAGGCAGGTCTGCAGGTTGCCACAGGTGTCTATCTTTGTCGGATCCAAACAGCATCATATTCACATGTGATCAAGATGCTCTATTTGAAATAGGATTTGATGAATAGCACGATTTAAAATAAGTAGAATAATAACGGGTCATCTCTGCATATTGCAGAGATGACCCGTTGGAATACAGGATACACAGTTGACCATCTTAAGATTTACAGTTGTTGTGGCCGTTCTTTTATTGGGCTCCGCCTGGGGACAGGTTCGGGGAACCATCTCGGGTCAGGTTAGAGACTCCGGATCCGGAGAGGTCCTGATCGGTGTTAATGTCGTGGTCCTGAACACTCCCTATGGTGCCAGTACGGATCTGGATGGTCGTTATCATATCCGGAATGTTATACCGGGTTCACATACATTAATGGTCAGCATGATCGGGTATTCAACTGTACGCATTAAAGGCGTTGAGGTTGTACCTGATCTAACCACACCGGTTGATGTTGAAATGAATACTGCCTCACTTGAAGGACAGGAGGTTGTGGTTGTTGCTGAAAAGCCCCTGGTTCGCAAAGATGCCACAACCAAGATGACCTCAATGTCCCGGGAAGAAATAGCATCTGCACCCATTCAGGATTTTAATGGTCTTCTGGAAACTCAATCGAATATTGATGTCCTGAGTGGTACTCCTATTGCCAAATCCGGGTATAATGATCGTGGTATCGATGATGTCCGATTGCGGGGTGGCCGGAACAATGAAGTTGCCCTCATGATCGATGGTGTTAAAGTGTCCAATCCCTTATTTGGTGGCTTTGGTACCAATATCAGTGTGGGTGCCATCGATCAATTGACCATTGCCTCAGGTGGCTTTAATGCAAAATATGGAAATGCCCTTTCTGGTGTGATTAATCTAAGTACTCGGGAAGGTTCCCAGCAATGGGATGGTTCCTTGAAATATATGTCCAGCGATCCATTCGCTGTGGGGGTATTGACCAACGATAAGGGGCGGGCTCAGGCCAATCAGCAGTTTCAGGCCATGCTTTCCGGGCCGCTTAATTTTCTGGGAAAAGCATCCTTTCTCACCACTGTGGATCTGAGTACTAAAACCGGTTCAATTTATAAATATGATGACATTATCTGGGATGATCTGCGCATCCAGGATCTCAATGGAGATGGTCTTTTGGACACACTGCCAACTTCGGCTGAAATCTTTGATGGTTATGTTGAATATGGTCATCTCGACTCAATATACCCTGGCTTGCTTGGTGCCTTCAATGATATTGAGGGTCCAGACGGTAAAGAGGTAAACCCGCTGGATCAGTTCAAGGGCTGGCAGGGCTTTGGTTGGAATAACAGTATCAATCTTTTCTCGAAGTTTACTTACTATCCACTATCAAATATGAAAATAATCTTCTCCTATTTGGGTGATAATCGCTATCGTCAGTTCAATTCAGGTAACTCCTATTACATCTATCATATGGCCGGTCAAAATGTCCAATTCCTAAGATCCGATAAATATACTTTATCTTTGAATCAGACCTTATCGCCAAACTTCTTTTGGAATTTGATCATTTCCCGGTTTGATCAGCAACGCGAAATCAGGATTCTGAAAAATTATGAGAATCGATACTCCGATGGGATATGGGGAGTCTTCAGACCTCCAGAGAATTACGATAAAAGTCCAGAGGACTATATTGCTGTATCCTCTGATGAAAGTATTCGGGATCCCTTTGAAACAGCTTTCTATTTGCTGGCTGACAACCGTTGGTATGATGATGAATACAGTATCAATTACGAGTTGAGATCTGATTTCACCTGGAATCCGAACCCGGTGACAACCCTGGAATCAGGTATTCAGATCAACCAGATGGAGATCGACTACACTTCTTATCAGAACATCAGCGGGGTTGACCCTTTTCCCACGAGTTACACCCATCGTCCATTGGAAGCCGCCTGGTATATTCAATCCAAATATGAGTGGGATTTTATTATCATGAATCTGGGTTTAAGGGTGGATGCCTCGAATGCTAACGCAGAATTTTGGGAGAATCCCCTGGATCCATTGGGTACGCAGGACTTTTCTGACACAGACCTGGAATACAATGATATCAGTGAAAGTCTAACAAAAGTAAAGATCAGTCCCCGGTTGGGAATTGCTCTGCCCTTAACCGACAAGACCATTGCTCATTTCAATTTTGGGCATTTTTATCAAAATCCAAACTACCGGGATCTGTACCGGGCTTCAGGCGACAATCGTGAGATCAGCATGATCCGCGGCAACATCATTGGCAATCCGCATCTGGAACATGAAAAATCGGTCCAATACGAGATCGGTTTGCAGCATCAGGTTGGAGAAGTAGCCGGCGTGGAATTTACAGTATGGCAGAAAGAGTCCAGTAACCAGGTCGGGTCTGTGGTGGTAGGTGCCTATCAGGATGAAGGCCACGATAACCCCTACAGTTACTCAGTATTTCTAAACAATAATTCAGGATTTGCCCGGGGAGCAGATATTAGTCTGAACCTGCGCAATCTGGGCATCTTCAGTGGCTCCATGCACTATAGCTGGTCTGAATCATACGTGCTCCAGGCCACTTCCTGGGACGGTTTCTGGTCAGGGAATACGCTGGAATCAGGTCCTCGCAATGAAACCCGCAGCCCCTGGGATCAAACCCATGCATTCCGCATGCTGGGAAACATGAGGCTGGGCAAAAAGGTTGGTCCCCAGATCGCCGGGCGCTATCCCCTGGGTAATCTTTTAATATCACTGATCCAACGGATCAACAGCGGCTACCCCTATACACCGTATGTGCCGGGGAATACTTCAATTGAACGCTATAGTCGCCGCTGGCCCATGATGGTCCGGACCGACCTCAAGGTGTTTAAAGGCCTGCAGGTGGCTGGACAGGATGTAAAATTAACCTTCGAAGTGAAGAATCTTTTTGATCATAAGAATATTTTGAGTGGTTACACCCGAACCGGCAGTCCCACGGATCCAGGAACATCCTCCTGGTACACCCTTTCATCCAGCTATTGGGACTCCCGCAACAATAACAATTATGCCATCAGCAGAACCATGCTCTTTGGTTTGGAGTGGGTATGGTAGTCAATACTATAAAAGGCATTAACCACAGAGAACACAGAGGGCGCAGAGTGAATTATACCCAATCCGCTCCTGCCACCAGAAGAACCATGTTCTTTAGTCTGGGGTGGGTATGGTAAACAAACTCATTGATTATTTGAAACATAATTGCTCTCGCAGAGGCACAGAGTGTCATATTGAGTCCACCGAAATGACGCAGAGTTTTATGCATCAGTACGTCAGAAGTTGCCAGAGAAACAGAGCGCTCACAGAATTGAAGAATGGATTGTTTTACGTTACTCTTCGAGGTGTTACTGGGTCACCAAGACATAAAGTTTCAGAAAACTTTTGTCCCGATTCTCTTCGTGCCTTAGTGCCTTTGTGGCTAGTATTCCTTAACCTGTTCATTTTACTATCTATGATCAGCCCTGCTTTTGCAGCAGACCCGGAGCAGAATCGTCAGAAGATGCTGGCCAAACCAGCTTCAAATTTTGACCGGGCCATTGGTTTTATGGATGCCGGTCGCATGAAAGTCAGTGGTGTCGAGAACTTTGGTTTGCTCAGCGGTTGGGATCCACCAAATACAGATTGGTATCCCGGTGCCATCCATGGTAAATGGGGTGAGATCCGCTGGATAGCACCTGTTCTGGCCATGCCTCCCGGTCCCTGGGGGAGAGATGTGCGTACTCAGGATGGTGTTCTTGAAGATCGCAGTGATCAATACAACGTCATCGAATCATTCTCTGCTGTTCATCTCTATGATGGTGATGGCATCACATTCTCCGATTGGGAAGCCAAGGACGGTAGTCAGGAGCATTACCATGGCAGCGTCTCGGAAGAAGGCATTCCCATGATCGCCGTTTCAACCATGGAGCAAAGCTGGCCCCAGGGTTACTACGATAGCACAAAAACCTGGATCACCACCCCTGGTGAAACCCATTGGCCGGGAAAATGGGCGCTTGACCCGGATCCTGATTCTCCAACTTTCAATAAACCACTTCCTGGAACATTTGTTGCCGATAAAGACATCTTTTTTGTCATGGATGATAAATACAACGGTATCCGGTCTGGTGCCAGTACCGCAAAATACGGCTACCCGGTGGGCTTGGATGTTGAGGTCAGCGGCTATAGTTATTCCAGTGTCTGGTATGAAGATATTGTCTTTTTCAACATGAATATTATCTATCGCAGTGCTGATGATCTGCAGAACCCCAACAGCCCGTATTATGATCCGGATCGTCGCCATTATGATGGTGTCATCGATAGCGCTTACTTCGCCTTCTTTGTCGATCCTGACCTGCCCGGAGCGTTTTTACAGAATTCCCTGCAAGCCAGTCCCTGGGCCGAGGATGACTACGCCAGTATTGAAGATGTTGATGGTGACGGTCGACTGGATATCTGCCTCATGTATGATAAACAGGATTACTTCACTGACTACACCAATGGTAATGAGGGACCCGTTTCAGCTTATGGAATTCACTTCTTCAAGACTCCCCGCCAGGTATTGAGTGATCCCAACAGTCCTGAGATCGGCATTACCGGTTTCCATTGGTTTGATCAGGATGATGTGATGCGGTCTCATACCATTAACGAGGAGTGGGAAAAAGTACTCTATACCCTTTGTTCCGGTGAATCTGAACTCCTGGCTGAAGAAGAACGCAATAAATGGTTCCATGATCTGGATGGCGATAATATTGATGAATTATCCACCTTACAGGCCTTCCAGGAATCATTTCCAGTGAACAGTCGACCAGATATTCAGTTCTGGTTCAGCTCAGGTCCCTTCACTCTGGCACCCGGAGATACGATTCCCATCCACATTGGTATTGTTGGTGGACGGGCTGAACCGGGTGGTTATGACAGCCAGGGATTCCCCGTGAATGCCCCTGCTGATCGTTTCAAAGATATTTATGATAACCTGTTTTCAGCCGGAGCCCTTTACAATTCGAACTTTATCGGGGCGAAACCTCCCAAAACACCTGAGTTAAGTGCAGCAGGAACCATTGATACCGATGGTGATGATCACCCGCTCTATTATGGAGAGGATGAACAGGTCACTCTTTTTTGGGGTGCTGAATCAGAGGCTTCAGTTGACTTGATCTCCAAGCAGGTTGATTTCGAAGGATACCGGATCTATCGAACTGTTGTTGATTATGCCAATCAGGGTGATCAGGATTGGGGTGATGAGATCTATGATTATTATGGAGAACTGTTGGGTTTTATACCCATTGCTCAATTTGATCTGGATAATGGCTGGTCTGGTTTTGATCCCTACAATAAGAATTTTCACCTGGGGAATAACACCGGTCTCCAATATAGCTGGACCGATCATGATGTGGTCAACGGCATGCGCTATCGTTACGCGATAACGGCTTACGATCAGCCTTTTGATTCCCTGCGGGTGGGTTCCAATGAATCCTTTATTGGAACTGATTCACGCGATATCAATATTATCGATATTATTCCTGGTGGACAGCCTCTTGGGTTTACCCCTGGTGAAGTTGAGGTCACTCATGTAACCGGTGTGGGCACTGGTGAAGTTGAAGTCATTGTGGTTGATCCCATTGCCATGCAGGCTGGCGAATACACCTTAAGCTTTATCGAGAATGCCGCCAGTGTTGTGTATCAGGTCATCAATGAATGGGGTGCCAGCATTATTGATGGGTTTGCTCCTGAGCAAGCTTCGGGAAATGCCAGCAGTCGGGACTATGTACCTACGGATAATGGCTTTTTACTATCGGTTCGGAATCATGATGAGGTAAAATTTCTTGAAAAGGGCTGGGATACCAATTTAAGCAACTCTCTAATGAGTTTTACTGATCTCATGCAACCAACAGGTAATGCTGAAGAAAGACCAGGAGCCTACTCTGTTGTGTTTGGTGATTCTACGCCTAAATATCCCGACTTTTTTGTGGCAAATGCAGCCAAGGTTCCGTTTCAGATATTTAATGATATTGATGACCCTGATTGGCAGGAACCATTGACTCTGGCCATTGGAACCTCCTCAAATGTTTTTCGGGAGTGGCAGAGTGGCGAGATCATTCAGTTGATGGAGGGTGATCCTCTACACAAAACCTGGTACTTCCAGGCCAGTTGGGATTCTTCAGAGGTGCTTCCTGAAACTGGCGCTGTTTTTGACCTGAGCACCAGTGTTCCGTTTACAGCAGCCGATCAGTTCACCATCAACAGTTTTGCATCTAAAATTAATGAGGACGCAGAAGATCTTGAAGTGAAGGTGGTACCCAATCCATACATCATTAGTTCAGTCACTGAGCGTCGTCATCCCAGTGCACCAACTACCCATGATCTGCGCTTTATCAATCTGCCATCTCATTGTGAAATTCACATCCACACTTTAAATGGTGACCTGGTGAGGAGTTTGCGGCATGATTCAGAGACCGTGGGGGAGCATCACTGGAACATGCTGAGCAGTGATCGCATGGAGATAGCTTATGGTGTCTATATTTATGCAGTTATCGCTGATTCCGGGGAACAGTTCCTGGGGAAATTTGCGGTGATATGGTGATGAATATGAAAACAAGATCATTTATTGCCGCGGATTTACGCGGATTTATGCAGATAAGGGAACGGCTACCCTTCGGTACGATTGCTACGCAATCACTCAGGGGCCGTTCAGACAAACTGGCTGGTCCGCAATCACTGAACTTACCCTTCGATACGATTGCTATGCAATCACTCAGGGGCCGTTCAGGCAGTCCAGCTGATCCACAATCACTCAGGGGCCGTTTTGGAGCACGATCCCAATCGGTCACCGAGTGGTTCCGACGGCCGAGTCGGGAACGTATCGAGGTGCAA
>JAYEKW010000186.1:0-2350 GCA_034716895.1 Candidatus Neomarinimicrobiota bacterium | reverse complement strand
GCAATCACTCAGGGGCCGTTCAGGCAGTCCAGCTGATCCACAATCACTCAGGGGCCGTTTTGGAGCACGATCCCAATCGGTCACCGAGTGGTTCCGACGGCCGAGTCGGGAACGTATCGAGGTGCAAGATTGGTTATTTCAAAAATCATCTGGAGGCATCCAGCAAATACTTACTCGTAGTCTCATCACGCTGATGATAGTGCTACTTTCTGTCAATGTCTCTGCCAGTGATTGGGAAATATTCCGCAAGGGAACCAATGCCAACGCCTTCCTGCTCATTGGAACCGATGCCCGCAGTATGGCTCTCGGTGGGGAAGGGGCTGGTCTGCTCAACTCATCCGCCATCTACTGGAATCCAGCCAATGCAATGAACAATACCAGACATCAACTCCAACACGAAGTTGGTAATTATCTGCTGGGGATGGATCACCAGGTAAGCAGTGTGCACATTAATCTGGGAAGTGGACAAATGTTGTCAGCTACCATCAATAACCTGGATATGGGGCAGGAGGAGATCACAACCGTTCTGAATCCTCAGGGTACTGATCAATATTATAGCAGTCAGGCCATGTCGCTGGGACTCAATTATGCCCGCTCTTTGACGGATAGGGTGTCGGTTGGTCTACAGACAAAAATGATCCGGGAACAGATCTGGTTGGAACGCTCACAGCTTTTTGCCTGGGATATCGGTCTGCTTTATCATGAGCAAGTCTCGGGGTTTGCTCTGGGGATGGCCATCCAGAACATCGGTGCCTTAAGTCAACTGGAAGCGGGTCCCAGAACCACTTTTACCCGGCGCGATGATGAGACCAATCCCGGTAGTGAGAATGTGGATGCCATTTATGATTTGAAGGAATTTCCACTGCCCCTGGTCTTCAGAATGGGTTTAAGCAAAGCCATTCATTTTCAGAGCCGTGGTTTCTTCACGCCGGGACTCCTGCTCAATATGGGATTCTCAGATGGTTTGACCACTCCTTTTGGTGCCAGTATGGGTCTGGAAGTGAGTCCGGTGAAAGCATTAATGCTGAGAGCAGGATATCAATTCAATCGTGATCTGGGTGAGCTCTCTGCAGGGATGGGATTAAGTATTCCACTTACACAGGGAACCCGCCTGATCATGGATTATGCCTGGATCGATATGGATTATTTTGGATCCGTCGAACGGTATCAGTTATCCGTAGAATTTTGATGAAGCTGAATATTTTTTAATAGAAAATGGAAAATGGAAAATGGAAAATAGAAATTTGAAAAAACTTGCCGAGTCGAAGCTGTCTAGCGAAGATCGGTAGAAAATAGATGGTGAACTCACAGTGACTTTGAACTATCAGACTTTGGACTTTCAGACTTTCAGACCTTTGACTTTTAGCCTTTGGACTTTCAGACTTTGGACCAACAAATGATGATCTATTCAAAACGTGCCCCCCAGAAGATGATCGGTGTTACTCTGAAACGGGTGATGAAGGAAAAAAGTCTCAAACCGGGCGATCTGGCTCAGGAAACCGGGATCAACGTCAGAACCATCTATTCCATCTTAAATGGTCATCAAATGGCTGGACCGGAAAATTTGACTGCTATCTGCAGCATTTTGGGCATCAGTATGGATGATCTTTTTCAAGTAGGAATGAACAGCCACCCAATCTTTTCCAAACCCTATGAGGAAAGTCGCAGTTACGCCCATTTTGAGAATATCTGGTTTGGTGAGAACGGCGGCGAACGGATCTCGGTCTCTCGCGGGTTTTCGGTCATGAACCAGAGTCTGGCCATGCGTCAGGAGATTCTGGAACAGATATTTGGATTAAGATCTGCCGAATTAGAGCTGGCTTTGGAAGGCTTCCAGGAGCGTCAGCAGATCATCAATGAAAAAGAGCGTCATCGGCTTGAGGTTGTGGTTGAATCAGAGATTATTGATCTAATCCGATTTCGTCCGCCCTTTGATAAAATCGATCCTCGTCATATTGAAGATATGCTTTCCGGGATTATCAGGCGTCTGGAGGAAGATTCCCTGTCTTTTGAACTGGTGATCATTCCCCGGGAACGTTTTGTGGTGAATTATCAGATCATTAATCGTGAGGTCATTCTGTTTGACCTGGGAACCATCTTCCTGCGTCAGCAAAATCCTGTCATGCTGGAACACTTTCTTAAGGAAGTAACCGATTTTAAAAAGAACCATAACCTGTATCCCACCATTACCGAACAGGTCAAATTCCTAAAGGGTTCTTCATTATCATGATAGAAAATGGAAACACCTCGGGCCGTAAAGACAAGGCATTCCTCGTCTCTACCCAGACCAAAATTCTCAATATTGTCCAGGATCTGATCCGGTTTCAATCCACTGCAGATCGCCCTGATC
>JAYEKW010000185.1 GCA_034716895.1 Candidatus Neomarinimicrobiota bacterium | reverse complement strand
GTTACCAGATGGGTAGGGAAGAACTTGGGAGTTCTGGGACAGATTTTAAGCTCTCAGCCTATTCCACACCCCATCAACTCAAGCGCTGAAACAAAGAGCCTCATCTAGAACATTGCTGTCCGAAACGTTTTGGAAATGAAGTAATACGCTGCCAAAAACAAGAATTTAGGACAGGTTAATCCACTGCGCTGAATTATACCAAATGCACTTCCATCCAGCCCATAGCTTCTACCTCTTTTTCCGGTTCTCTTCACTTAAAGTTCCTATCCCGAGGATGCTCTCGGGACTATGCAAAAAACTTGAAGCTTGACGGAACCGCAAGAAGTACCTGGGAAAACAAGAAATGTACCCTAAACCATTAAATACAACAACATACTGCAAATAACTCTGAATCCATAAATATCAATACTCTGCGTCTCTGCGCGCTGCGAGAGGGACTTTTTGCGAGGGCGTCAAGCTTGATAAACGAAAAAATATTTTGAATCTATTGGCCCGTTTGGAAGTGAATATGGTATTATCGTCCTATTCGTCCCCACCAATTCTTGCTTATCCTTGTCGTTTTATTGCTGAAGCTGATGTCATCATTTTTCATTGCCCATCAATGTTTTATTGATATGGTTACTGTTTCTATAGAACACATCTGTGGAAATCTGTGTTTCATCTGTGGCTAAAGAGAATCTGTTTTGGACGGATATGCATCTAGAATTATTTGCCGAGGAAGAGCTTGCGATAATTCACTTGAACTGCAATATTCTTTGAATGATCAACATCGGTCCAAATGGGGAACAGAACCAGAGTATTCAGGGAGCATCTTTGGGTAAGGATCGGGTCCTGGTGGTTGAAGATAATCCCAATGATGCTGAACTCCTGAGTACGACCCTGGCCCAGTCATTTACGGTTGACATAGCGATGGATGGTGAGAGCGGATTTCAGGCGGCGCTGGAGATTGTTCCTGATTGTATCATATCAGATGTGATGATGCCCCGGATGTCGGGCTTCACCCTACTTAAGAAGATCAGATCCCATCCGGATCTATCAGTTATTCCGGTCATTCTTTTAACTGCTCTGGATGAGCCATTGGACAAGATCCATGGCTATGATCTTTTGGCTGATCTTTATTTTACTAAACCCATTGATACCAACGAGATACTAGCTGCCGTGAAAAGTTTAACACGTCTGGGGCAGAATAGAAAACCGGATGTCCAGCCCGAGAAAACGCCTGGTACAGGGATCACAGAACTAGACCAGGTGTTTTTGAGGAAACTACTTAATGCGCTCCATGAAAATATTGATAATCCAGATCTAAAGGTTGATGATCTTGCCCGGTCCTGCCACGTAACCAGGAGACAATTAGAGCGTCGTTTGAAAAAACTTGAGCGCTTGACCCCGGGGGAGTACATCCGTCAAGTCAGGTTGGAGCAAGCCCGAAAATTATTAGAAGCCGGCGTGCCGAGCAGCATCGCAGATCTGGCCCAACGGGTCGGTTTCAGGGACGCAAAACACTTCTCAAAGATCTTCAAATCATTTTATGGCGTTCAGCCAACTATACAGAATTAGGAACGAGATAGGGTTAACCCAAATCGTGAGGGCTAACAGAGATAAACAGTCCATTATTTAGCTAGAAATTGATCTAGTGGGTGAAATGGACCAGATTAATAAGTTAGAAGGAGCAGAATATGCAGAACAAGACCGTCAGGATCATTATTCTCAGCATTTTACTAATCGGATCAGGTTTCGCTCAAACTGGTCCTAAACTTGATATCAAAATTGCAGAGGAAAAGGTCAATATCTCAGATGAGGAACGCAATAGCGGCATCATCTCCTATGCCCCCCTTGATACGATTCTATATACTCTGACTTCAACAAATATTGGCGATGCCCTTATGACCAATCCGGTCATCACCGATCCTATCCCTGCTGGTGTCAGATATGTACTGGACTCCGCCGAGGGGCAGAACAGCAAAATTCTGTACTCCATTGATGGGGGCAAAAAGTATGCTGAATGGCCCGTGTATTACTCGGTCCGGAATGCTCGCGGTATTGTTGTGCGAAAAGAAGCCAGTGCTGACATGGTCACTCATGTTCGTTGGGAGATCCAGAATAATCTTGAGGCAGGTGCCGTTAACGTCTCAAAACTAAAAGTGGTAGTGAAA
>JAYEKW010000184.1 GCA_034716895.1 Candidatus Neomarinimicrobiota bacterium | reverse complement strand
TTACAGATATGGCAATTTGCTGTTTACCTTGCTCAATAAGTTGCTTTATTGATAAAAACAAACGGGTGTTTTCTATTCCTTTTTTCATACCAACCTCGTCTTGCCTGTGAGCAATTCCTGCATCATGATCGCATCTCCAGAATAAATCGAGATGGCTTTTGCGCTTTGGTACTACCCCAGGGCATTTTACGCTGCCGTGGATAAGTAATGTAAATCCAGCGTTTGGATCTTGTTACAGCCACAAAAGCATTATTGAGCTCTTCCTTAATTTCTTGTTTAGTATGAGCTCGATAGTCAGGGAACACGCCCTCACACATCCCCATAAGAAAAACAATGTCTTTTTCCAACCCCTTCATGGTATGGACCGTACTTAACGTTAGTCCAAATGGGTTATAGTCTTCAGTTAGTTGGCCCAATGCCATCGCATTGTGGAAGGAAGAAAGCGACTCCCCTAAGCCTTTGCGCTTGAAAGTGATCCAACACCCTCTGAAATCTTGAAGCTCTTGAAGGGATCGCTCAAGTTCACCATCAGCTTCAAGTGAAGGATTAGAGCCTAATGCCCCAATTGTTGTCGTGAAATTACCACAAAGCTTGAGTATGTTAGGCTGTTCCAAGTCGAGTTCTTGAATTGCTCTTAGAAGATCCGCTTGGATTTCTGGGAATGGAATGTCAGAGTTACGTGCAACATTAGCGAACTTCTGCAACAAGTCCTCTCCACCCCATGCGTCAGGAATGTTGATTTTCAACACCGCACATAGCTTTTTACCATCAACCCAATCCTTCGGATTCAAACGAAGACGAATTGCGAGATCAAGAACTTTTCCAAAAATAGAAGAAGGCTCCACTTGACGCTCTCCTTTTTTGAGTGAGTATGATATCTGCTTTTCTTCGAGGTATTTCTCAAGAGTCTGAAAAACAAATCGATTACGAGCGATGACTACCATGTTGCTTAGGGAAATCTCACCTTCAATTTCAGAATCGCTTTTTGTCTGAAGCATCGCATTAATTTTATTGCATATCCATAGTGCTTCACTTTCTTCGTCTTGTTGTTCTTCAATCTGGCTCTTACCCTTTCGGGCGAATTCAGACTCGACTTGTGAGTCTGGCTTAAGTTTGTTGGCTATGTGAATGACTGCCTTTGAGCTTCGATAATTTTCTTTGAGTTCGAATTTACTTGGATTAAAATCTTTTACAAATTGCTGACAAAGATAATCATAAGATGAGCCATTGAATCTATAAATCATTTGATTAGGATCACCTACCATCATGACGCTCTCGATTTTATCCCCACACAAGGCTTTGATAAACTCGTATTGTGCTTTGTTAAGGTCTTGTGCTTCATCCACACAGATATGCTTATATTTGGCACGGTAAATTTGCCCGCACCATGGCTGCTCAAGAAGAATCCTGTGAGCATAAACGAGAATGTCATCAAAATCTATGCCTCCACTTTCGAGTAAGGCATCATGATAGGCTTGAAAAATCAGCCAAAAGTTAGCATCGCTTGCGTATTTCTTTTTGACTTCTTCTTCGTTCAGCAATTCTCGCTTCACAATGGAAAACTGATCCATGTAGTTTTGGATAATCCGCTCCCGATTTTTTCTGGTATTTTTGTCAGATACATTTAGGAATGCATCAACATCTACACCATTCTCGCGCAGAGATTGCAGAAAAACAGTCTTGCGATCCTGATCGCGTTCGTAGATATGTAATTCAGATGGTAGACCAATAGCATGACCGTATTGATCTAAGATGCGTTGAGCCACGGCATGGATAGTAGCTATCCAGCACCGTTCTTCAACCCCTTCCATATCATCAAGACGCGCCAGCATCTCTTCGGCTGCCTTGTTCGTGAAGGTAAGCGCGATAACTCCCTCTTTACGCGTGTTTTCAATGATGTACCGTACCCGTTCGGTCAAAACTCGGGTTTTGCCAGAGCCAGCCGAAGCCAGAACCTGCATTGGTTGACCAATGGGGGCGTGAACAATATTAGATTGTGCAGTTGATAATTTGGTCATAATACTACTCCAGCTTT
Organism: Candidatus Neomarinimicrobiota bacterium; assembly: GCA_034716895.1. NCBI lineage: Bacteria > Pseudomonadati > Fidelibacterota > Fidelibacterota bacterium. The sequence goes on along the minus strand of JAYEKW010000184.1, from coordinate 123 downwards.
GATTTTCTCGAAAAGGTCAATAACCTTTGGAGGGAATTTTTCTATCTCAAGTTCACAGAGTTTTTCAGCAATTGCTGGTGCATACTTGGGCTTGCTGGAATCAAGAATATCCATCAAAGCTTT
>JAYEKW010000183.1 GCA_034716895.1 Candidatus Neomarinimicrobiota bacterium | reverse complement strand
AAATTGCCGATGCTCATCGATATGTCGACAAAGGGCACAAAAAGGGGAGTGTAGTCATCACTGTTGGGTAAATCAAAGGAATCTAACGAATCTGTCAAAAAAGTCCTTAAATTCCAATTTTGACGCCCTCGTAAAAAGTATTTCTCTAATTTCACCGCTTCCTGTCCTCAAAAACTGATTATTATCTAATTTTCCTGCAACGGCCCACCATTTGCTCCAGAGTTGTCTTGGCTTGCCTTAATTGGCTTCAACAATGCACTGAAATGTATAATATCACTCACAATACCGCCTCTACGCTGACTGAGGAAGCATTTGGGCGGAGCTCAGGACATACTTTGTGGTTCTGAACATATTCACAGCCAGCACTTTCATTGTCTCAGCAAAACGCATACACTCAAGCCCCCTATACCGAAGTCGCCTTGCCCCGGTCTGATGAATGATTCTGGAAATGGAAGCCTCCACCCCAGCACGCATCCCATATTTATTCTTGAACGCCTTAGTCTGTTCATATTCTCTGCGTAACCAGAGTTTCACAACTTTCTCTGTATAAGACAAGAGGTAGAAGCTCTTACCCTTCCTCACACGACACAGTGACTGGAGAGGGCACTCAGAGCACACATCCTTTTCCCACAAGGCGGTCTTACTTCCTTTGTGTTTATTACTTTTAATTCTAGAGGGAGAGTTACCTGCAGGACAGGTGATAATATCGTAATCCTGATTAAACTCAAAACCCGGGAAGTCCTTCTTGCTTTTTTTACCATAGACCGGAGCAACCAGTTCTGTACCATCTGCCCTGGCTAATTCAACATTATCCTGACTCCCATATAAAGTATCTGCTACTAATTCTTCCGGACGATTACCACGTTCACTTACATCTTCCAGGGCGGCCTTAACTGCGCCTGAGTCATGCGTATGTGCTGGCTCAACTGCAACATGAGTGAATAGATCCAGACGGGGATCATCACCCTTTTGCCCGGCTTTCTCAGCATGGGTCTCCATCACCTGAACCTGATAACCCTGTCCCTTATGGCCATCATAACTGGCATCAACATCAGAAGGGTTCTGCAAACTGTCTGATGGTACATCCTTATTAGCTGTAACCTTTACCTGCTTATCTGAATCCACCTGACAATGCTCACCAAACACCCGTTTCATGAGACCATAACTATAGAGTCCGATCACAGCTTCATTGTCAGAAAACAACAGGATCAACTCATAGAGATCCTCAGCTATCTCCTGTAAACGCACACCCGTCTCTGAGGGTCTTACTTCTCCAAAATACCTGATATCTTTTTCGTCCAGATAACGCACCCTGAAGCGTTTATCAAGATCTTCATACAGCTCATAGTGGTGGCGCTTGAAGTTCCGTAAAAACCTTGTGATCACACGAGACAGAATACGAACACGACCCAATCTGGCCATATTAGAATGCACGTGGACACTATCCAGTCGCTGACGACTCGTGTCAACATCAAAGTGCTTTATTAGATGATCCACCGTGATATTAAAGATACTCAGACCAGCCTCTGTACCTGTCAACAGATTGCGAACATTCCACAGAGTCCGTTCAGATATAACCTGATCATTAACATCATAGTTATCCAGGGCATAATGCCATTGCTGATTAAAGGCCAGCTCTTCTATAGTACGCTCATCCGTAAGATCGAAAAACTGCTGGAGGATTACACCACCCATAACAGTGAATAACTCCTTACTGGGGCGACCCATTGTAGGTGAATAATTTAGGGCTAGCTTTGCTACAGGCAGGTTGGGTAGGATATATGTCTGAAACACACCAGCCCAGGTCTTTTTAAGCAGCTTTACTTTCCGTTCACTGAGGCTGCCTTTCCAGGCTGGCATTCCATCAAATGTTAACTGGTTTCGGTTCTTTATCTTTCGCACAAAATAGACCTTATCTAATTGTTATTATTACCACTTAAAGATAATCTAAACCAGCCAAAATACAAGAGATATATTGCCTTAACCACTATATATATCAGTTACTTACACTGATTCACTACTTTTTGCGGTTCCGTCAATATTGCCCAGAGTGGGAAAATACATAGAGTCTCGCTGTTGGGAGCTGGATTTGATGTATTCACGTCAAGTGATCCTGGTATGTCAGGGCAACGGTTATGAAATGATTTTTTTTAATCTATCCAAT
>JAYEKW010000182.1 GCA_034716895.1 Candidatus Neomarinimicrobiota bacterium | reverse complement strand
CACCACATCCGGATGGATGCGGAAGAGCGTATTTCAATGTGATATTTTCTAAACTCTTCTTACAATGATGGTGACATTGATACTTAAATATGCAACATTTTTGCCATGATCTATATCCAAACACACTCTGCAGATACATACCTCTTGCCGAACTTCTCCATCTTCGATCACCATCGTTGCCTTTTATCATATCGTCCCCACCAACCCCTCAAACTTCGCATAATTCACCTTGACCCCATCATCCAGATCAATATCGATATACTCAAGCGATTTATTATGCAGCACCTCATCATACGCCGCAAGCTCCTCGATCTGCTTCCCAAGCCGCGCCTTCTCCGCAGCAGATTCATCCCCAAGCATCCCGATCCTCGCATCCAGTTTCGCCTCAAGCTCAAGCAGATAATCAGTCCTCATCTTAGCCAGTGTTTCCCGATTATACCTGTGCATATACACGAGCGCATTAAACCCCCTGCCCTTGCCTGATGTGAAGAGCCAGTAGATGGGCCTCTTCTTGTATGTCTTGACATGGTCTTTGAAGAACGATTTGAGGAAATAGTCCCGTATCACTTTCTCAGGCGATGCACTGCCTTTCTTCGACTTCGACAGCGCCCCTGCGATAAATTCAAGGTTCTCGGCAAGGCTCTCTGCCCCGAATGTGGCTTTCAGGAATTCCTTGAACCTCCCCACAATGTCGTCTGTGAAGTATTCATCATCAAGTATCGGGATGATGTTATCGTCATCCGGCATGAAACTCGGCTCAGGAACCTGCTGCAAGTAGTCATCAATGGTCTCACCCTGATTAGCCAGAATCAGACCCGGCTTGTCCAGTGAGTAGCGACCGAACATGCAGCCTACTGAATATGAGATAAATTCCTTGATGGTATCAGTCAGCAGCAGCGCTTCCAGTTCTTTCTCGCTCTTATTTCCTTTGTAGCGATAATGCGGGTTGCAGGTCAGCGTGATCTCAGAAAGTGGCACATCTGGTGTTAGTTCATCCTGCAAGCCGTAGGCTTCGATGAAGATGCGGTTGTTCTCTTCCTCCAGTCGCTGCATCTCCAGCGTCATCTCACGCCAGTGAGCGCGGAGTTTGGCGTAGGTTTCGCGGAGGGTTGGCTGGCGATATTCGGGTTGTAAAAGGGGGAGGGTGGTGAAATCCCAAGAGGTTTCGTAGGAGTCCCAGTCATGTTTACTAAAATGAACAAGAAAGTTGACATTTTTTGTGATATTTTGATTTGATATTGGAGCACGGGGGACATCGATAACATCGCCAACTTGTAAAACTAAAGTTGGATTAAGTATTTTGCATATTTGCTTTGAAACTTTGGATGATAACATTCCTAAGACAATAAGTATATCATTTTCATTGTTTCGTTTGGGAAATACTGAAGTTCCAGCAGTTTCATAAGTTGCTGATGAGGGTAAAAGCCTAAAACCAATTTTTTCACTTGAAGTGATTCGACTCCATGTAATTCCTTCTTTGTACCAGTACTTTTCATTTAAAAGTCTTGCTACCTTATCTTTTGAATAATGATTACGTGTTTCAGGTAACCAGTTAATTATATGTGTGACATTTCCGTACCATCTACGGAATTCTCCGCCCTTTGCACAGAAGAGCCACTTGAAACCCTCTCTTTTTCCTGCAAATACTATATTTTTGGATACTTCCCATAAAAATCTCATATATTTGTCATTGTCACCTGTTTTGTTAGCTCCATCCGAAAAAAAAGTTTCGCTTAATGGAGCAAAACTTGAAAAAGCATCTCTCTCATTTTCACTCACCCAGTAAGCAATCGGACTTCCCGGAATCTTCTTGAAATCCGCCGCAGAGGCGCGGTAGAAATTGGGGACAGGGTTATGTACTGAATTATCATTAGTCATGGTTCAATCCCTCTTCAATCAGCTGGCGCTGGTTCATTGAGTTTTCAAAAACATCACAAGACCTGTGATGGATTTGCCGGCATTCATCGATCACACGAGCACGACCATCAGGATATGCGTTCATTCCAATTCCTCCTGCCCCTCTCTGGCTAAGAGATCCTTACCTTTAGCCGTCAGGCGGTATTTTTGGGTCGGACTTTTTGGTGAATTTGGTAAGGTCATTTCAACGAATCCAGCCTGGATCGCGGGTTTAAGATAATCATAAACAAATGTCGGTCGGCTATTCAAA
>JAYEKW010000181.1 GCA_034716895.1 Candidatus Neomarinimicrobiota bacterium | reverse complement strand
ACATGCACAACCCCCCCCACAAACTCCAGGATCTCAATCTCCACATCCTCGGCATCCACAAATTGGGATTCCTGTTCATCGAAACTGAAAATGGCATCCCCTGTGGCCACAGCTTCGAAGCGTAGCTCAACGATTTGTCCCGTACCGGAAATATCCACATTATTAGGATTCAGGTATGAAGTATAAATATCCAACACTCCCTGTCCCCCATCATCCTCATCAAAGATCCAACTGTCTTCGCTGGCCGAGAATAATTCACCCAGGGTAACACTGAGGTATTGCATTTTCTGATTGTCATAATTCAACTGGATATGGACACCGGATAATTGCTCCACCACCCGGGCATGCACACTGATCTTAACGGTGCTGCCCACTGTGACATTGTCAGTATCAACAAATATCACCAGCGCCGGATTTAGAGGTGGGTCAACCCCGGGAATTGTGGTGGTATCAATTGGATTTTCAAAGATTGGCGGATCAGGTTGTTCACAACTACCAGCAAAAACCATCACCAATATGATTAACAGACTAAAAGATAGGGATTTCATAAGTGACACCTGAATAGTTGTTTGAAAAATCTAATTTAAAACCGGCTGCTGTGTTCGCTGGTGTTGAAGCAGCTTCAGCCGCCCCACCCACCACATAAGCATGGATGATATTCACCACATGGATCACACCGATACCGCCGGCCATATAGGTCATCATATCGGCAGCATCCTGACCCCGTTGGTACGCTTCATCGACTTGGGATCGGTAAAGAACCAGCTCGTCCAGATCACTGGTTTGGTCATATAAAAGATTGAAATGATCCTGATCAACAACAGCAGCATCATAATCTGATTTGGCTGCCATCAGGGTCAGGCCCAGCCCGACTTCGGCTGCCAACAGCGTGAAACCCATCAACCTTTTGCCATGCTTTAACTGTCCCAGTCCAGGGATAACGGTGGATCGCAGAGCAGCACCCATTTTCAAATTGGGTGGTTTCACCACTGGTGGAGGACGCTTGGCCAATTCAGCCGCAGCAGCAGCGGCAATTGCTTCTTGTGAACCTGGAGGCGGCAGATCAACGATAAGCCAGGCCGACTTCTCGATTTCTTCTATCAGACCATCGATATCTCCCCGGTAGGTCTGACCAATGGCATTGGCATTCTCACCACTCTCCACCGAAAACATCTTAATATCAATGGTATAGGTGCTGCCCAGTTTACCAATAGAACCACTGATCATGTATTCCACATTCAGCATTTTACCGATTTCCACAGCACAGGAAGCATCGGTACATCCAGAGCTCTGAAAATCCTGTTCCTTCAGGATATTATCCATTTCATTGCGCTCAACCAGTTGAAGTGCTTTGGTCTGGGCTAGCGTGGTGGAAAATCTATCAGTCAGTAACTCGGCTTCAATATTGCTGACACCCCGTCCCAAAAAATTGAGCACAGCCACCGTTTCCAGCTTTTTGTCCTGCAAGCAGAAAATGGGTCCAGCCAGAATAAATAAAATGAATATTGATCTAATAGTTTGCTGCATAGTGGGTCCTTCTGCTATGAGTACGTATTGACGTAAGGAGGTAATAAATAAAGGATGTCGAACAGATATTGGTACGAAATACCAATATTTTTTTGCTATTGGAATTGTTCATCTTAGGTGGCACGCCGTAAGCTTCAGCAACAAATATTCATTCCCTGTCAATACTATCTTTCAGTAATGCTATAAGTTGGGCAAATAATTGAATAGCTCAAGTGTTATCCATCACATTTTGGTTGGTTTTTTCAGGCCGAAACCACGAATTTCTAAAATTTCACTAAATTAGTGTCAGTCCATAAACTCTCCCAGAATCTGCTTACGATATGCCATGGAGTAAACCTGCTTCATCGCTGGAAAGAACGCATCTAAACGGGACAGCAATGCCTTGGCCTTTGAGTCCTTTTACCTTTTTCTTGAACGTATTTGAAAACTTCATTGCGCCGGAATAATTGCTTGCCAATATTATCTTTAGTTATCTACGTATAGTACTGTTACTATTGACATTTACCTCAGACTCCAGCCTGGGGTTATAAAAAATATTAAAAAGGGGGGCTTTAGCCCAACAATACTGGGCTAAAACCCAAAGAAACAGTAGGTTTTCATACCCCCAAGCTAAAGCATGGGGTAAGCGTTGTCCCTATTCTCACACAGCCTCTTCAGCGTGGGGATCTGGGACTCACCTCCAAAAGGGCTTTAGCCCAAGACAACCAGCTACACAGTTGGGCTAAAGCCCTGAATTTCTAGTGATCTGTTAACCCCTCAAGCTAAAGCATGGGGTCATTACAAAACGCCGCAACCTTCAGCTGAATTTTGTCAATAGTTAATAGTTAATAGTTAATAGTAACCCTAATGGTAACCGTGTTTTGCGCAAACTCCATAGGTCACTTAAGGTGTATTCACTTCATACTCAGTCAATTACAACTATTTTAGAGAAACTTCTGTTACTTTTTACTTTTTACTTAAAAACGCCCTCTCGCCCGCCTGCGTATAACTTCGTGCGGGCAGGCAAAGACGCAGAGTGTCATATTGAGTCCACCGAAATGACGCAGAGTTTCTTATGCCATAATCCCCTTTTTACTTGTCACTTGTCACTTATCACTTATCACTTAATACCTGCCCCGATCTATCCTAAATAATTCATAGCCACTAAGTCACCAAGACACAAAGTTTAATAAAATATATGCTTATCAAAAATTATCACTCACAGATGCAAATAATACTGTTTAAAATGACCTTGTTCATAACTTTAATACTTTTCGTGACTTAGTGTCTTCGTGGCAATAATTCATGAATAATGCAGGCTATATTTTTTTTAACAGTTTATGTCTGTTACCGTGAGAAAGGACACTCTATTCCTTCAAAGAAATATTATACTAATAGCTGAATTGAATAAAGACCTGCGATCAAAACGATTATAAGGAGGTAAGACATGCTTAAAATGAAACCATTTAAGACAATAATGTTCAACTTCTTCCTGCTCTTGCTAGGTACCGGTTTTAGCAGCCTGAACGCCCAGGAACAGACGACCCTGTTTGTCAGTACCAATATCAATGAATGGGAAATTGATGGTCGTGTATCTTCCCAGATGGTAGACTCAACCCTGGCCTTTGTATTTTCATTTGATGAGGAGTATCCCCCCCTGCATCGCCCCGATACTGTCTATTTTGATCTGGTCAGCCCCATTGACCTGAGTAGTTGCGACTCGGTTTTTATCAAATACTCCTCGCTTGACATTCTTCCCTCTACCAGTTCATGGGTTGCCGGCGATGTTCAGGTGCTGATCAGCCATAGCTACGATCCCAACTGGACTGAAATTTATAATGAAGACCTGTCCCATCTGACCGGTTGGGTACATAATCTCAAGCTTCGATTGAAAGTCGCCGTGCGTTCTGCTCCAGAGGCACCAGGCGAGTATGTACTCTATAATGTTCGTTTTGTTGGATCCTGCAGAAACTGAGTCCACTGCTTTCTGGATAGTACGACACCTGTATTTAAGGATAATTCATGGGTAAGATGATCCTCATCGTGGTTCTGGGCTTTATCATGATCTTTGGTTATATCCGCGGTAACCTGAATCGAACCGCCGAAAAGGCCATTGATAATGCTTCAGAATTCGCTGAAGAAGCTCAGCGCAACCAGTTGGTCGCCAGCGCCCTGGAGTATGCCCTTTCAACTTATATTCAAACCGGCAATACCGATACTACCATCGTGGATTCCTCCTGGCTTGAGGGTGTTATCACCGCAACTATAGCCTTACAGGGCCAGGATGATCTTAATAATATTGATACTGTTATTCTGTCCGCCACCAGTGAGGTCAATGGAATCATCGACAGCAGCCAGATCGTTCTGGTCAGTCACAGTTTGCTGATCCCACCCATTACAGCTTCAGTTGGGATCGACTCCGAATCAGCTACATTTAGTTTTCATGGGAATGTCAGGATTTATGGTAATGACACCAACATGGATGGCACCACTGGACCAAATGACGATCTATCCGGGATCACCGTATCAAACTCAGCCGATAGTACCACCCTGGCAGATGATTATGCAGGCACAACCTACGTTCAGGGAACCGGAACCTCGCCCAGTGTGTCAGTTTCCGATGGCGGCACTACTGATCTGCAATCAACCGTTGATTCTTATGCCGGTATTGCTGATCAATCCCTTTTGGATTGCTCCGGTCTTGATGGAGGCAGTGAAGGTGATCCCACTATTGCCCATATCGACGGAGACTGCTCCTTATCCGGAAACTTAACCGGTTATGGTGTGCTCGTGATCGAAGGTTCCTTGAGAATGAGAGGGAGAGTTACCTGGAATGGTCTCGTGATTGTTGTTGGTGAAAGCTCTATGGAATTTGATGTCTCAGGAAGACCTGCAATTTACGGCAGTTTACTGCTCAGCTCTCCGGAAACCAATCTTTCCTTATCGGGAACAGCTGACCTGTACTACAGCAGCGAAGCGATTCAGATGGTTCAAACTGCCCTGGAAGATGGCGGTCGTAACCGTCGCCAGCTCACCGATGTAAGTTGGTGGGAATAACTAACGATCGATGATATCGATCCATCGTTTTTGATCCTTGGCAGTCAGCCTGACTATCTTATCCAGATCCATTTCGACATATAACTTTTCATCTGCAGTATGAAAATCCGGATGAGTGACTGTCAATCGATAATCCGCATAACTCATGACTGAAAACGCCATTACACCCTTGGGTTCCTGAACCTGGGTGTCTGCCTGATCGATAAAATGAATGACCGAGCTGCTGGCCAATTCACGTAGATCGGGTTGTTTGATATAGGCCGCCAGTAGAGAATCCACCGGCAAGATCGAACTTGAAGCTGTGACCGTGACAGAGGCCCCAACGATGGGAAAACCGGTATTATAGTCCTCAACGGTATAACTTATCGTCCGTACGCGTGGGTTAACAACTTCTTCAGCAATGCGCTTTAAGACGTAATTAAGACTGTACAGGGTGAGCGCCTGGGTTGTGAGAATCTGCCGCTGTTTGCCCATGATAATGGGAATATCCAGCGATACTGTGCGAGCCGCTTTTAGATAGGACAGACCGCTTGCTGTAAAACTGTTTTGAGCCGGATCGGGATAGACATCAGCCAACAGATATGGCCTATTTTTCCAATACAGATCGATCTTGTAAAAACCCTGTTGATCGGTTTTCCCACCCTGAGAAGAAATATTCAGAAATTCCTCCATATTCGCATCTATCTTCAATTTTTTGACCGGTTTATCCTTGCGCCCCACAATGCAGCCTTCCAGTGTACCGATATAGCTAATATCTGTAGCCCTTATCTGTTCATTGAAAGTAACCCTGGGTGGCTCCAGTAGATGAGGTGTTGAGGTGCAAGCAGTGAGGCTGAACAAAATTCCCAATGCAGGTAACCCGAAGGATAACAATAGTTTTCGGATCCGTCTGCTCGTTGAGTAATTCACCATATTAAACATGCCACTCTCCCCTTCATGTGAGGTACTGTCGCTGGTCAGTGCAGACCTGTGCTGAAGAAAACTATTTTAACGATTCTCTTCAAATTCAACTCGTTGTCTCTCGATCAAAGCGTTCATTTTGGCATGACGCCGTTCCAAACGATCAGATAAGGTTGGGACCAGTTTGGCCTTGATAATGATAACCAGCTCTTTCTCAATAATATCATGGGAGTTGAAACCAGTAAAATACTTGATCCCAAAGACCCACCAGGGCAGATCTTTCAAGATGGGAATCCCTTTACGAATCTCAACGGTCTCCTCAGAAAACAAACCCGCGATAACGGTCTGTTCGCCATCCAGTAGCAAAACCTGGGTGCTGGCAGTCTGTTTGGCGATCCGGGTACTCACCGGGTCTGGGAAGGCAGCACTCCGTTCGGCTGATATATTCAGATGGACAAAGGTCACATCCTGACTCTCGATCACTTCAGGGGTTACCTCAAGGATGGTTCCCACATCAAAGAAATTCTCAATGGTATTCCCGGCAAAATCCTTCTGTTTGATTGAAAATTTTTCACCAACCTGGATCCGACCAGTGACACCATCCAGAACCTGAATAGAGGGGCTGGCAATGATCTCGCCAAAATTCAGTGCTTCAAAGGCCTGCAGCACAGCCAAAAAAGAAGTTGTGGTCTTACCAATAACATCGGTGTAATTGGCAGCAATGGAAAAGAGCTCCTGAGTAACACTGGTTCCTGATATGGCATTGATCAGTATTGAATCTCCAGAAGCCAGTCCGGCTGCTGCGCTCCAATCGATCCCTACTTCCGCAATGGAACGCCGATCACCCTGAAAGAAGATCGCTGATATCTCAACTTCCCTAGTATCTAATTGGAAACCTTCAGGTACTACAGGAGCCTGTGCTTTTGCTTTGGGAGCAGCTTTGGTGGTCTTCCGGGCAGAGCGTGGCTTTGGTTTCCTGATCTCATAATAAGTGGCTTTTTCGACAAATTCCAAACCGTTGGCCTTCACCAATAATTCTAATGCCCGGCGCCAATGCGTAGGCGGTATGGCTACATTAATGGGACCTTTCTGCCCGATGGGATTGATGACCACTTTACCTTCATACTGGGATGACATCAGACTGATGACCTGGATGGCCTGCTGAAATGTGGTGGTAGGCTGAAAAGAGACCATCTGGTCACTTGAGGTGCCTTTGGGAATACTCTGAGCTTTTAGAGCCATTGGATAGACCAACCCGCACATGAGCAGCAGATAGATCGATGTGGTTATCGTGTGCTTTAACCTGTCGCTGAAAAAGCCTGCATCCAACTTGGAAGATCTAGACATATCAATCCTTTCCTGCATTTACGAGATTCAAAGTGGTGGTAGAATAAATGCCCCCTTTATTCATATTAAAGGTCACTTTTCCTCTGTTTAGATCAATTTTCATCAGATACCCCAGATAGACCTTGTCTCCAACCTGCAGCGATCGCATAATGCCCTTTTGGTCTTGAATGAAGGCTGATCTGTTGGTCAAAGCCACTAATTTTGCCTGAGCCACATTTAGAAGATCAGCTAAATTCGGTGGAAGTTTTGTCAGAACCAAAGGCTTGAAGGGATCATAATTGGTCAAAATATCATCGGGGATCTGATTCTGGATCTTGTCCTGATTCCATTTGTTTATTTCGCGCCAGTTATCCTCATCTCCCAGATATTGGTCTGCCAACGACCGCAGGGTCTCTCCCGGTTTCACTTCATGGTAGACATAATAATCATCAATAATCTTTTCCATGATTTTCAATGATTGACCACGATAGATCAGGTGAGGATTTTTAATGAGCGGACGGTTCAGGTCATATATTTCACGCCAGCTTGCTGCATTCCCCAGTTGATCTTCTGCGATCTTTTTTAAGGTCTCCCCCGCTTGAATCGTATGATATTGCATTTCAGTGTGTTCAGATTCCTGCAATATTTTCAAACGCATACCGGGAATGATCAAAGCTTTCTCAAACATACGGGAGACCTCACTGTCGGATTGGCCATTCCCATCACTGAACAGACCCGTGAGCTGCATATTCACTTCAACCAGATCCTCAATTTCCCGTCCCCTGGTGGTCTTCCGTTTAACGGTCAGGCTTTCGATCTTATAAATGGGTTTACCATTTTCAAGCCGATAGATGAAATTGGCGATATTGGAAAATTTGCCCTCCCCAGTCAGCACGTAGGACGCCTTGAGTGCTCCGGCCTCAGGCTTGACCCCAACGAAACGAAAATCATATTTAAAAGAAGCGCGTCGGGTGGAAAGTTTATCCAGATAGCGATAAGTACCCTGGATAGCGCTTTCCTGTGCCAATAGCTTGGGAAAATACTCAAGTTGGATTGTGGTCTTGTTCAATTCATCTTTGAAATATTCATAATCGGCTGTGGCTGACTCAAGCTCAGCCAGTGTTTTTTCCTTGTTGGTCACCTGGTTTGTTAAGCTGCCAATATTGCTCTCAAATTTTAAATACAACCACAGGTACCCACCTCCGGCAAACACGATCAGGATCAGGGTTAGAATGATTGAATTTCGAACTGAATATGACATTTACACTTTAACGCCTACTCAGGGGCAGCGTTTTTTTCTCCTGTTTCATTCATGACTCTAATGCGTTGACCAGCATAAATAATATTGGCGTACTTGATCACATCCTGATTAAGCTTATAGACCTCTTCCCAGCGTTCTGCATCACCCAAATATCTTCTGGCAATCCGTTTCAGGGATTCACCGGAACGAATAGTGTGGATTTGCATGGGAAATTGATAACGCTGTTCTGCTGTAATAATGGTCAATTTCTGTCCTGGAAATATCTTATTGGGATTGGAGATGACCGCTTTATTCAACTGATAGAGTTTTTTCCAGCGCCCTCCATCACCATAATATCTGCGAGCCAGTCGTTTAAGATTCTCACCACTTTGAATAATATGAGTGATCGATTCCTGCTCCGGTTCATCCAGCAGAACGATCAAAGTCTGTCCAGGCTCCAAGCTGAGGGGATCACTGAGAATATCGAGATTCAGATTGTAGATCTCCGACCAACGGTCTGCACTGCCAAGTAGGGTTTGGGCTATACCTCTAAGTGATTCATCACTCTCCACCCGATGAACCAGCAAGGCGAATTCTGGTATTTCCGACTCAACTGAGGGTTCTTCCTCAGGATCGAACATCACTGTATCCTGTAAAATGGTCTCAGGGGTATCAGCTTCAGATCGATCTAAAGAATCCAGTGCTCTGGTGCTGTCAGGTGCGGTAATCTGAAGCGTATCGATGGCATCTGTGGTAACGAAGCTATCCGCTGCCAGCGTATCCAGGTCACCCTCCGTGAAAAACAAACTATCAGCCACCCCACTACTATCAGGTACTTCACTAGAATCAGGAATTACACTTACCGAATCCACAGAAAGCGTATCAAGCGCCGGTGTTATCCTTTCTTCATCGATGATGATGATGGGAGATGAACTTTCCGGACTCGCTTCCGGACGATGTGGTGGAATAATAATCTTGGGATCGAAAGCCAGACTATCCGGGACAATTGAGTTGATGGATATTAAAAACTTATAGACGGTTCTTCCACGGATGTCATCTGGAACCACGCTTTTGATCTCGGCATCTTCAAAGTATTCAATAAAACGGGGGATCCGGTTCCGGTACAAACTGAGTCCGGCAAGCTCGATTCCGACTCCCTTGGACTTCAGCTCTGCAATCCACAGCCCATCTACTTCCTCCATAGCTATGAATAATTGTCGAAGTGTGACACTCCAGCGTAAGGACCCCTTGGAGAATTTGGTCAGGTTGATCAGGTTTTCCTGGGCGACTGAGTGAGCCAACGAAAGACTGTCCACCATGTAAGTTACCCATTCGATATCATTGATGGATTTTTCCAGATGGGTAATTTTTTGAAGCGCATCCCGATGCGTGGCATTCTTTTCCACATACAACCAATTGATGGCAAAGGGAACCAGAAAGATCAACAATAGCAACAGCAACCCATGCCAGGCAAGCTTAAAGGTCTTCTGGCGTCGCAGCACATAATCCGGCAACAGGTTGATCAGTAAAGTGTCTTTCTTCTTCGGAAACAGGACCTGTA
>JAYEKW010000180.1 GCA_034716895.1 Candidatus Neomarinimicrobiota bacterium | reverse complement strand
TCATGCCTGGAGATAATGTAAACTTAACGATCGAGTTGATACAGCCCATCGCCATGGAGCAGGAGCTGCGTTTCGCTATTCGCGAAGGTGGCCATACTGTTGGTGCTGGTGTTGTTACTGAGATCATCGAGTAAAGGTTCGGCGGTGATTTATGCGTGAGATAATCACACTTGAGTGTACGGAATGCAAACATCGCAATTATTCGACAAAAAAGAATAAGCGTTTGCATCCAGCACGCGTCGAGTTCAAGAAATATTGTCCTAATTGCAATAAACATGTCGTGCACAAGGAAACAAAATAAGAAATGAAGTATAGACAGGAGAGTGGCTCAATTGGTAGAGCAACGGTCTCCAAAACCGTAGGTTGCAGGTTCGAGTCCTGTCTCTCCTGCTCAATTTCTTAGATTGTTAAATAGAATATGGTAAAAAAGTTCAAAGCATTTCTGGATGGGGTTCAGTCCGAGTTTAAAAAGATTTCCTGGCCAACCTTTGAAGAGCTGAAAGGCTCAACCTGGGTTGTTTTAGGGATGTCCGCGTTAATCGCGTTCATTCTTTTTGTCCTTGATAAGGTGATGTCCATTCTGATTTTAAATGTGATCATGGGGCGCTAAAATGGCCATGAAATGGTATAGTCTTAGAACCTTTTCCGGTAAGGAAAAGAAGGTTAGTGAGGCGATTCTTCAAGAGGCAGAGCTGGCTGGGATGAGTGAATTGATTCCTGAGGTCCTGGTACCATCAGAAAATGTTGTTGAAATGCGTGCTGGAAAGAAATATATACGCAACAAGGTATTCTTTCCAGGATACATCATGATCCAGATGGAAGTCACAATTGAGACACGTTATCTCGTAGAGAATGTTCCCGGGATCATGTCCTTTGTGGGTCCAAAAGGTGAGCCGGTTCCGTTGAAAGACGTAGAGGTTCGTCGCATCCTTGGTGAAGTTGAGGAGCGCGATGGGCAAGAAGTCATGGGAACCATTTTCAAAGCCGGAGACCCAATCAAGGTCATGGATGGTCCCTTTGTGGATTTCACCGGTTTTGTCAAGGAAGTTGATGAAGCTAAGCAGAAGGTTAAGGTAGAGGTATCCATCTTTGGACGCCCTACACCGGTTGAGCTGGACTTCCTGCAGATAGAATTAGAAAAGTAGTAAGAAGGTAGAAGCGAATGGCCAAAAAGGTAATTAATAAGATTAAACTGCATATTCCCGCAGCACAGGCCAATCCCTCTCCGCCGGTAGGACCGGCATTGGGACAGGCGGGTGTGAATATCATGGAGTTCTGCAAAGCGTTTAATTCCAGGACTGAAAAAGATCGAGGATTGATTATCCCTGCAGTTATTACGGTATATGCTGATCGATCCTTTACATTTATCACGAAGACACCTCCAGCTGCTGTGCTTTTACGAAAAGCCGCCGGTTTGGAGAAGGGTTCAGGAACACCAAACTCAGAAAAAGTTGGTATGGTCACCCAGGAACAACTTCGCGAGATCGCTGAGCTGAAAAAACCGGATTTGAATTCTCACGATGTTGAGATGGCCATGCGTATTATTGCGGGTACTGCTCGTAGTATGGGCATTACGGTAGCTGAGTAGGAGATCTGAGATGAAAATTTCAAAAAAACAAAAAGTTAATCTCAGTAAGCTGGATAAGAACTTGGAGTATGACCTTGGTGCCGGTGTTGACCTGCTCAAGGAGTGCGCCACAGCGAATTTTGATGAAACTATTGAGGTTTCAGTCAACCTGGGAGTAAATCCAAAGTACGCAGATCAGATGGTGCGTGGCACTGTCACCTTGCCGCATGGTACTGGTAAAAAAGTACGCGTTCTGGTGTTGGCTAAAGGTCCTAAGGCCGATGAAGCCGTCGAAGCTGGTGCGGACTTTGTTGGATTTGAAGAATATGTCCAGAAGCTGAAAGACGGTTGGTTGGATGTGGATGTGATCATCACTACGCCTGATAATATGGGTGAAGTGGGTAAGATGGGTCGGATTTTGGGACCCCGTGGTCTCATGCCGAATCCAAAGACTGGAACGGTCACAATGGATATTACTAAGGCCGTCAATGAGTCGAAGGCCGGTAAGATTGAATTGCGTACTGATAAGTATGGAATCGTTCACTCGGTGGTTGGCAAGGCTTCATTTGAAAGCTCAGCCTTATCTGAGAACATTACAGTATTGGTCAATCGTCTGATTTCCATGAAGCCATCAGGTGCTAAAGGGACTTATTTTCAAAAAATGGTCCTCAGCTCAACGATGGGTCCTGGTATTCGTATTGATAGAGCAACGCTCGGCGTATAAGCGGCGAAGGAATTAGCAAAATGCCAAATCAAAAAAATATTAACTCCCTGAATTCTATCCGGGAGAAGATCTCAAACGCCAGCGCCATCTATTTCACTGACTATGTTGGGCTCACGGTAGAGGAGACCAATGCACTCAGGTCTCAGTTCCATGAGGCTAATGTTGAGTTTCGTGTTCTTAAGAACAGGCTCGTAAGCATTGCTGTGAAAGAAAGTGGTTATGAAGGTCTCGAAGCTGTACTGAAGGGACCCACAGCTCTGGCTTTTGGGAAAGAAGATCCGACAGCGCCAGCTCGAGTGATCAAAGAATTCCTTAAAAAGGAAGGTAAGGCTAAAGAAAAACCAGCTGTAAAAGGTTTGGTTTTTGAGGGCCAGGTATTGGACGCCTCTTTCTATGTGAAGTTGGCTAATTTACCAGGGAAAGACGAGTTACTTGCCATGCTGCTCGGTGGGCTGCAGTCTCCCATGCAGAATACCCTGAGTGTGCTTCAAGCTCCCATGCGGAATTTGGCAGGTGTTTTATTATCATTAAAAGAAACAAAGAATTAATCTGGAGGTAATCTACTCATGGGTATCACACGTGATGATGTAATGAGCTATCTTGAAACCGCTAACATGCTCGAGATTTCTGAGCTTATAACTGCTATCGAAGACAAATTCGGTGTTACAGCCGCTGCTCCAGTCGCTATGGCCGCTGGTCCTGCTGCTGCCGTTGAAGAAGTCGAAGAGCAGACTGAGTTCGATGTAGTACTAGAAGGTCCCGGCGATAAAAAGATCAATGTTATCAAGGTTGTTCGCCAAGTAACCGCTCTTGGGCTTAAAGAAGCCAAAGAACTGGTTGATAGCGCTCCCAGCAAAATCAAGGAAGCTGTTTCCAAAGATGAAGCTGAAGAGCTCAAAAAGAAATTGGAAGAAGCTGGAGCTTCTGTCAGTCTTAAATAGTTTGACTCTCAGTTCCAACGCTTGTCTGGATTCTGGCTCGCAGGAGATTTCTCCTGCGAGCTTTTGCGCCTTTAGTTGATTAACTAAAAGTGGAGGTGACTTTTGTCCCTGCCTAGTAAAATAGAACGATTCTCCTTCTCCAAAATCGGTTCACAGATCGACCTTCCCAACCTGCTGGATTTGCAGGTTGCCTCATGGAGAGAATTTCTTCAGGAAGATAATGCTGCCTACGAACGCGATAACAAGGGTTTGGAGGCAATATTTCAAGCTGTATTTCCCATTGAAGACAATCACGGGAACTACAAGCTGGATTACGTATCCTACTCTGTCGGTTTACCTAGATATTCCATTGAGGAGTGCCTGGAGCGTGGAGTCACCTATTCCGTACCCTTAAAGGTAAAACTTATTCTACATGCAACTGAGGAAGGTTCCGAACCAGGCGATTATTCTGTTCATGTGGAGCAGGATATCTTTTTTGGAAATATCCCATATATGACCAAGGGTGGTGCTTTTGTTGTTAATGGCGCTGAACGGGTCATTGTTTCTCAGCTAATGCGTTCTCCAGGTGTGTTTTTCGATATGAAAATTCACCCCAACGGTACCAAGCTTTATTCTGCCCGCCTGATTCCCTTTCGGGGCAGTTGGCTGGATATCACAACTGATATCCATGATGTCATTTATGCAGTCATCGATAGACGCCGTAAATTCCCCATCTCATTACTGCTCAGGGCAATGAAATTCTCCTCGAATGAGTCTATTCTTAGCTCATTCGGTGTCATTCGCGAATTACGCCTGGCTGATAATGTTGGTTTGAAATCCTTCTATGACACACCAGTACCAGTGGATGTCATTAATAAAGAAACTGGCGAGATCCTTATGGAGGCCGGTGATAAGCTGACCAAGGAAAAGGTTCGTGAGCTGAAAAAAGAAGGCGTTGGCGGTGTCATGGTTGTAAGTGACCCGGAAGACATTGCCTATGATCTGCTGGCAAATACACTGGCCAAGGATCGTTCATCAGACACCAACGAAGCACTCAGAATATTTTATACTGAAATGCGTGGTGGCGAACCACCGAACCTGGATCTGGCTGAAAAATTTCTATCCAGACTCTTTTTTGATCCTAAAAAATATGATCTTGGAGAAGTTGGCCGTTATCGTATGAACAAGAAGTTTGGTATCGATGTTCCTTTGGAGGAATTGGTACTGACACCGGAAGATATCATCATGTCGGTGAACTTTTTGTTGGAGATGCGTAAAGGAGAACGAGGTACTGATGATATTGATCACCTGGGCAATCGCCGCGTGCGAACAGTTGGTGAACAGATCGGGAACCAGTTTTCTGTAGCTCTGAGTAGAATGACACGAACCATTCGTGAGCGAATGAACGTGCGTGATACTGAGAATTTGACTCCTCAGGATCTAATCAATTCACGGATCGTGACCTCTGCTATCAGTTCCTTTTTTGGAACCAATCAATTATCCCAGTTCATGGATCAAACCAATCCATTGGCTGAAGTTACCCATAAACGTCGTTTGTCCTCTCTGGGGCCGGGAGCTCTCACCAGGGAACGCGCCGGTTTTGAGGTTCGAGATGTTCACTATACTCACTATGGTCGATTGTGTCCCATTGAGACGCCTGAAGGTCCTAATATTGGTTTGATATCCTCTCTGGCCTCTTATGGGGTGGTTAACCGTCTTGGATTTATCGAGACTCCTTACCGAAAATTGGTCAATAGTGGTGGAAAACCGAAGGTCTCTAAAACGGTAGAGTATCTCTCCGCAGATGATGAAGATCGTACATTTATCGCCCAGGCAAACTCGCCTATGGACGAAGATGGGTTCATTACAGAAGATCGGGTGCAGGTACGGATCCGAGGTGACTTTCCGGTGAAAGATATTTCAGAAGTGTCCTATATGGATGTTTCTCCCTTGCAGATTGTGTCACCGGCTGCTGCGTGTATACCCTTTCTGGAGCATGACGATGCAAACCGGGCCCTGATGGGTTCTAACATGCAGCGTCAGTCCGTTCCATTACTGTGGCCGGAAGCTCCAATTGTTGGAACTGGATTTGAGAAGATTGTCGCTAAAGATTCCCGTGCATTGCTCCTTTCAGATGTGAAAGGTATTGTTAAGTCTGTCAGTGCTGAAGAGATCATCGTAAAAACGACTCGTCGTATAGATGAAGAAGTGACTCTCATTGAAGAACCCGGCATGGTAACCTATAAGCTGAGAAAATTTCAGCGGAGTAATCAGGACTCCTGTATCAATCAGAAGGTATTGGTTGAAGTTGGACAACGGATCGCTCCTGGTGATGTTTTAGCGGATGGCATGAGTACTGACCGGGGAGATCTAGCCTTGGGTCGGAATATCACCGTTGCTTTCATGCCCTGGCGTGGATATAACTTTGAGGATGCAATCGTTCTCTCTGAACGTCTTCTCAAGGGCGATATCTTCACCAGTATGCGTTTGAAGGAGATTGAGCTTGAAGTTCGTGAAACCAAGCGTGGTGAAGAAGAACTGACCCGGGATATCCCCAATGTCAGTGAAGAAGCTACCCGGAATCTGAGTAATGATGGTATCATTCGAGTAGGGGCTGAAGTCCATCCTGGTGATATCCTTATTGGAAAGGTTACTCCCAAGGGTGAGACTGATCCAACTCCGGAAGAAAAACTGCTTAAAGCCATCTTTGGTGAAAAAGCAGGCGATGTGAAAGATGCTTCAAAACGGGCTGACCCCGGTGTAAAGGGTGTGGTTATTCGTACTGAACTCTATACCCGCAAGGCTCGTGAATCCCGTCTGGATGAAAAACGTAAACTGGATGCTCTCAAGCAGCGTGCCAGTCTTGATAAAACGGCGCTGACAAAAAAGCGCAACGAAAAAGTAAATCATCTGTTGCTGGATCAAAAATCTGCAGCAGTGGCCGATCTTGGTGGCAGGGTTATTCTGAAAGCTGGAACGCCTTTTACCAAGGAAGCTATTGCAACGCTGAACTTTGATCGGGTAAATCGCCGGGAACCCATTCTGGCTGATGAAGATCGCAATGTTAAGCTGAATAAACTGCTCAACGAATATGAACGTCTCTATCGCGAGATCGAACAGAATTATGAGAATGATGTTTATAAGCAGAAGGTAGGGGATGACCTGCAGCCTGGAGTTATTCAGCTGGCAAAGGTTCAGATCGCTACCAAGCGCAAGATATCCATCGGTGATAAGATGGCTGGTCGTCACGGAAACAAAGGTGTTGTAGCCGCTGTTGTGGCTGAAGAAGATATGCCTTTCATGGATGATGGTCGTCCGGTAGATATTGTTCTTAATCCCCTGGGTGTACCATCACGTATGAACCTGGGACAGCTGTATGAAACAATGCTGGGCTGGGCTGGTCGTGAACTGGGAGTTATGTTTGAGACTCCGGTTTTTGATGGTGCCAAACTGGCAGATGTCGAAGCATTGATGAAGAAAGCTAAACTGCCAGTAGGTGGTAAGCAGAAGCTTATCGACGGGCGCACAGGAGAATATATTGATAATCCTGTGACAATCGGCGAGATCTATATGATGAAGCTGACCCATCAGGTAGATGATAAGATGCATGCCAGATCCACGGGACCCTATTCACTCATTACTCAGCAACCACTGGGCGGAAAAGCGCAGTTTGGGGGCCAGCGATTTGGTGAAATGGAAGTATGGGCTTTGGAAGCTTATGGCGCTGCCCATACGCTCCAGGAAATGCTTACTGTGAAATCTGATGATGTAGAGGGCCGCTCGAAGGTCTATAATGCCCTGGTTAAAGGGGATAATCTACCTGAATTCGGTATTCCTGAATCCTTCAACGTATTGTTACGTGAAATGAAGGGTCTGGGTCTGGATGTTGAATTAAAGTAAAAAGGGAGTACTCCTTTGCTTAATAAATCTGTAGTCAACGACTTTACCGAGATCACGATCCGCCTGGCTTCGCCAGAAAAGATTCTTCGCGAATCCCGGGGTGAGATCTTTAAACCTGAGACCATCAATTACCGGACATACAAACCGGAAAAAGATGGTCTTTTCTGTGAACGTATCTTTGGTCCTGTCAAGGATTGGGAATGTCATTGCGGCAAGTACAAACGAATTCGATATAAGGGTATTATTTGTGACCGCTGTGGTGTTGAAGTAACCCGCAAAAAAGTTCGTCGTGAGCGGATGGGGCATATCACCCTGGCCGTTCCGGTAGTGCATACCTGGTATCTTCGATCGATTCCTTCTACCCTTGCTCATACACTGGGAATGACTTCCAAGAATCTCGAACGTATTATTTATTATGAATCTTACGTTGTTATCTCTCCTGGAAAAGCTGATGTTGAGCCAGGTGAGATCCTGGATGAAGAAGATTTCATCGAGCTGGATGCTATTTATGGTCCGGATGCTCTGGGTGCAGATGAAGAAGATGTGTTTGTCGCCAAAACTGGTGGCGAAGCCATTCTGTCCATGCTCCGGGATCTGGAGATCAAAAAGACCATGATCGAGCTTAAAGAGATCGTCAAGACCACTCGTAGCCAGCAGAAGAAAGCAGATGCTCTGAAGCGTCTCAGAATGATCAAAGCTTTTGATACACTGGGGAGCGATGTTCCCAATCGTCCAGAATGGATGGTCCTTACTATTTTACCGGTGATCCCACCGGAACTGCGACCTCTGGTACCTCTGGATGGTGGCCGTTTTGCTGCTTCAGATCTTAATGATCTTTACCGCCGTGTGATTATCCGGAATAACCGTCTTCGTCAACTGATGGAGATCAAGGCACCGGATGTGATCCTGAGAAATGAAAAACGCATGCTGCAGGAATCGGTTGATTCTCTATTTGACAATAGTCGCAAGCAAAGTGCTGTTCGCTCTGGAACCCGTCGTCCGCTGAAATCCTTGTCTGATATGCTATCCGGTAAACAGGGTCGCTTCCGTCAGAATCTACTGGGTAAGCGTGTTGATTATTCTGGTCGTTCTGTTATCGTTGTGGGTCCCGATCTTAAATTACATGAGTGTGGTATCCCCAAGGAAATGGCCATTGAGCTATTTAAACCACACATCGTTTCAGAACTTCTGGTGCGCAACTATGCCAAAACGCCCAAGCAGGCCAAGGTTATGGTTGAAGAGAAGTTGCCGGAGATCTATGATGTTCTGGAGTATGTGGTCAAAGATCACCCCGTGATGTTGAATCGTGCTCCTACCTTGCACCGTTTAGGTATCCAGGCTTTTCAGCCGGTTCTGATTAATGGACGGGCAATTAGACTCCACCCATTGGTTTGTTCAGCTTTCAATGCTGACTTTGACGGTGATCAGATGGCGGTTCACTTGCCACTTTCCCCTGAAGCTATTACTGAAGCACGCATGCTCATGCTATCCAGTCACAATATCCTCCATCCTGCACACGGTTCGCCGATCACTATTCCTTCACAGGATATGGTTTTGGGTTGCTACTATCTGACCAAGATTCGGCCAGATGCCATGGGTGAGGGAATGATATTCAGCTCAGAGGATGAAGCTGTTTTGGCTGTATACAATCAATATCTTGATTACCATGCCAAGATCAAAGTTCGCCGTGATGGTGGATTACTCGATACAACTGCTGGTCGCCTTCTGCTCAACCAGGTGCTTCCGGAAGATTATCCTTTCGTTAATGAATTGATCACTAAAAAACGACTTGAGAAGCTGATCAGCGACGTTATGCGTTTTTCCGGTAACTACAAGACGGTACTTTTTCTGGATGCACTTAAAAAACTGGGATTTGAATATGCCACTAAAAGTGGTGTCTCAATTGGTTTGTCCGACATCTTGATTCCTAAAAAGAAAGAAACGCTTTTGGCAAAATCTGCCAAAGAAGTTGAGAAGGTCAATGCTGACCGAAAAGCTGGCTGGCTGACTGAAGGTGAACGCTACAATAAGGTTCTGGATATCTGGACTCACACTACAAATCAAGTTGCCAGTATGATGATGGATGGCCTGAGCTCTGATGATCATGGTTTCAATTCAGTATATATAATGGCTGATTCCGGCGCTCGTGGATCCTCTGATCAGATCAAGCAGCTGGCCGGTATGCGTGGATTGATGGCAAAACCCAAGAAATCCATGAAAGGTAGTCAGGGAGAGATCATTGAAACCCCGATTACATCAAACTTCAAAGAAGGTCTCACCGTTCTTGAGTATTTTATCTCGACTCACGGTGCTCGAAAAGGACTGGCTGATACTGCCCTGAAAACTGCTGATGCAGGTTACCTGACTCGTCGTTTGGTTGATGTAGCTCAGGATGTTGTGATCCGTCTCGAAGACTGCGGTACTATTAATGGTATTGATGTAAAAGCCTTAAAACAGGGTGAAGATATCATCGAGCCACTAAA
>JAYEKW010000179.1 GCA_034716895.1 Candidatus Neomarinimicrobiota bacterium | reverse complement strand
CGGTGCTGCAAGGGACTCGGGGTGGATCAGTGTGCAAGTTGGAAGTAAAGTTGACATGATAGACAAAAGCGGTGTACAAAACAGATATAATTGATACTTTGCGGTGTTGCAGGTTTTGTCAATCGAGGATTTCGGCCGATATGTCGGGAGAGCGTCTTTTTTATGGTCTGCAAACAAGTATTATTAATTGGATTATAAAATGCTTCCCATGGGTTTTACTCATAGTCAAACTGAAAAAGATCAAGATTTACCGTATTGAAGTTTAAGTGATATAAAATATACAATAAGTTCCAAGTTCAACAGGTGTGCAGGGAGATTACATGAACAAACTAGTCTTGAAAATTGTGTTGAGTATGCTAAGCATTAGCTTTGTCTGGTCGGCAACTGTAGGAACCATCGCAGGCAGGGTGACAGATGCCAACTCAGGCACGCCGCTACCTGGTGTGAATGTCATGATACCAGCCCTCGGTCTCGGAACCGCTACAGATTTTGAGGGTGACTACTTTATCCAAAATGTTCCCGTGGGAATCCATACCGTGCAAGTAGGTATGATCGGTTATGCAAAAATGACCATTTCGGATGTTCGAGTGATCATGGATCAGTCAACCCGCATAAATATCTCCCTTGAAGAAGAAATTATCGAAGGCCAGGAGATCCTGGTAACTGCCGAGCGACCCCTGGTCGAAAAAGATGTGACAGTGAAAAAGATGGTGCGAACCGCAGAGGAGATCAAGAATCTGCCTGCACGTGATCTGACCGAAATGCTGACTCTGCAATCAGGTATCATCCAGATCAAGAGTTCTGAATATGGTATTCCCGGTTTTGAAGACCGCGGGATCGAAGAGATCCATGTCCGGGGTGGTCGTGCTGGTGAAATCGGCTACACCATTGATGGTATGTATATCGAGAATCCCATCTATGGCGGTGTTGGAAAGGGAACCCGTTTAAATACCCATGCTGTTCAGGAATTCATTGTGCAAACAGGTGTTTTCAGTGCGGAATATGGTGATGCCATGTCCAGTATTGTCAATAATATCACCCTGGCTGGTGGTGATAAATATGCTGGATCCATTGAATGGCAGACCAGTAACCTGGGACCCCTTAGTTCAGAACAGGATCAACTGCGGAATTATAATAAATTTGCCGGTTCCTTTTCCGGTCCCATTTTCCCGGGTTTGAAAAAACTGACCTTTCATATTTCTGCTGATTACACCAGCAGCGCTTATCGCGTTATGAAATTTGACGAGTTAGTTTATCTGGAAAATGATCCGGGCAATCTGGTCAATGCTGAAAATAAAGTTCACTGGCTCGATCGACAAGCTGGCTGGAAGGCCTTTGGCCACGATCACACCTTTGATGTATTTACCAAACTGCACTGGAAGATAGACAATTACAAACAGCTGAATTTTACTCACTGGTTTGTTGATTCCGAGTTTAAGACCTATAGTAGCTGGAATCAGTTCTATGAAGACGGGAAAAATGTAAATCGTAAATGGTCCGAGCGTTTTCATCTGGAATTTCGTCATCAGTTAAACGAACAGACCTATTATACCATGAGCGCATCGCGTTTTACCCAGCAGATGGAGATCAATGTTGAAAATGGAGATATGGACGGTGATGGCTACCCCGATTGGGTTGAGTACCAGATCGGTACTGAACCACGGGGAATGCATCAGGGAGTTGAATATCACGGAGAATGTGATATCCCCTTTGAAAGTGGTCAAAACTTTCTGCCCGGTACTACTATTGAAAATGAATCTGATCAAGCTAAATACCTGGAAGCCTGGGGGCCTGGTTGTTTGCGGGTCCAGGTCGAGTATAAATCCAGGGTCAATGAAAATGCTGGATATAGCGATGGCTATGATATTGATCTTCAACATGGTCAACGCATCCGTATTGGACCCTGGGATAAAATATATATCAAAACCAAATTCAGTGAAATTACTTACGAAGACGACGGTGAAACTATTCGCTCGAGCAAAACCTTTTCCAATGGGAACTTGATTGATCCCCTGGATTCCCTGGAATACAAGGACGCTGCCGGCGATCGTCACATGTGGCACCTGGGCGATCCCATGGATAAATACCTGGAAGAAGGGCAATATGCTGCCTGGGAATACATGCTGTATCCTGATTCCACCTACAACCTCTATTCGAATCCACCGGGTACCATGAGTCTGGA
>JAYEKW010000178.1 GCA_034716895.1 Candidatus Neomarinimicrobiota bacterium | reverse complement strand
ATGTTGTTGTATCCGGCTTGTACAGGAATTATTACTTGTACTGCTATCATAATATTTGATTGACCAACTGATGCGGGCTGGAGAAGAATCAAATGGACTAGCCAGAGCCCATCCGGAAAGCCTTTCAAATCTGAACATATTCCAATTGAATGCTTGAAAACAGGGTGATTTCAAGACAGCATCACATCAATCGAGGATGATTCCTCGGATTTCACAGCTTGTTGTATAATTCTCAAAAAATTAGTACAAGCTCTCCTCAGAGTTATGTAATTCAACTCCCTGCTGAGCAAAAAGCGTCTTTGCTTAGGACGCTTGAAATTGTTTTGCCTTTTCTCTCCTCTCTTTATTGCGTATTTTCTTCTCCACAATACCCATTTGCCTGAAATTGTACACAATAACCTTCTGAAGCAGTTCAATTTCAACGGCCTCAATGCCGCGACGACGTAACCGTCCAAAGCCCAGAATATCCTTCAATACAAACATCAGGGACTCTACTGCTGAACGCATTCTGCGGGCATTCTTGAATATCTCACTATCCCAGTCCTCTTTTGAAGTATGTCTTTTCCCTTTTGAGCCGCTAATGCTGACCCAATCAACACCATCAATTACTTTTACTCCATCTACTCCTTTGGTAGACCAATAGCCGTCATCACCACTTACGCCCGAGGGAACAACTCCGGTATTCTTAATACTGTCTTCTACAAGAGGTAATAGCTTCGGAGCATCAGCAGCATTGCCCTTCGGAACAATGAGAGCAGTAACAAAGCCATTCTCACTTCTACCAAGCTGTGGCCGATAGCCCACTACTGTTTCTCGATCTCCCTTTGTGATGAAGGCTGCCGCACTGTCACTGAGACTGATAACCTTGATTCCATTCTCTATCTTTTTACCTTCAATGATGCGTTCCCTGGAATAGGCCATAATCACCTTGGAATCTGATATATAGCCTTCAATACGAGTCCATAACGTATTAAGCTGTTGAACTTTGCTCGGTGCCAGATTCACAGATTCTTTTTGTATTCTGCGTTTGGTTATTTCTCTGCTCATATGCGTACTGGCTTTCTCAACCACGGCATACAGTTCAAGGTAGAGTTTTTTGCGTTTCTCTTTCGAGCCCTTACCGGAAGTTGTATTGATTTGAAAGTTAAGACTATCAATCTTAGACAACCAGGTTCTCATGAACCACGGTAAAAAATTAGGAATCCCAAATTTTTCATGAAGTTGCTGGCTGAGATGATAACCTCTGTAAAAAACATCCTTGAGTAAACCTGAATCTGTAGGCCACTGGCAATTAGCCCACACAGCCGTGCTGTCAACCGTAAGATGCTTAAAATCATCAAGCGCTTTGTCCAGCACCAGTCTGAGCTGCTGCTGTAAAATATATTTAATGGTTGCCTTTGAGATTTTCCTGACATTCTCATGACGTGTTGATCTGGCCGGAGGAGTACGATAATTGTACAAGTCAAAAAAGAACTGAAGTGTCATGGAATCTTTGATCCTTTCTGTAGCCTGCTTATCTGTAAGTGAGTGAAAGGTTTGTTCCAGAATAATGAACATGTATACAACTTCCGGAGTCATTCGCGGAGAGCCTACAGCAAGCCTGATTTTCGCTTGAGACTTGCCGGGTAGTGCATTGAGATCCAGTGGAAGAGTTTGTTTCCTTGCCCAGGCGGCATCCGCCAAACGTTTTTTCTTCTTCTCCAGGGCATAAGCATCCAAGTCATGTAGTATTTTCTGCCTGATTTCTGGACATTTGTCATAAAGCTCGAAGGCTCTTGTGAGGATTTCACTGAGTTCAGTGTTGACTCTAATTTGGGGAAACAGGGAGTAGCTCTTGCCTTCTTGAGGTAAATGAGTATAATCCATTAGTGCCGTCTTTCTGTTAGGGATTGCTTTGGTGAGCTAACTCCTTAATATATACTGAAATACGGCACTCTTGTCAAGTGTTTGTAATTGAAATAAACTGGTAAATATTCTGAATATTGTGCTGGTATGAATATGACTTGTCTTAAGTGAGCGAAATGAAAGAAACTATTTTATTTTAGTTTATGAGTTGGTATGGGCTTTTCGGACAGGCTCTAGCTATTGGATTACTCATTGTTCTTGAATTATTCTTCAAGTTTATACTGCCTGCTGCCGACTGGCCTCGAGGTGTCATTCTTGACTCCAACATAAGAAGATTTG
>JAYEKW010000177.1 GCA_034716895.1 Candidatus Neomarinimicrobiota bacterium | reverse complement strand
GGTGAATACTGATCTTATGCATACGACACCTGAATCAGCCGATCTTTACGAGATCCTCGCTGAATTTGTGGCGCATGGGGCAAAGGCTATCACCCTGGAAGTGTCCTCCCACGCTCTGGATCAAAATCGGGTGGATGGACTCAGCTTTGATGTAGCCGTCTACACCAACCTCTCCCAGGACCATTTGGATTACCATGGTTCCTTTGAAGAATACCTGGCAGCAAAGCAACTCCTGTTCAAAGGCCTTTCAGAAGATTCGGTGGCTATCGTAAATATAGATGACCCTTTTGCTGAACGGATCATAGAAGTTTGCGTAGCCAAGATCATACGTTATGGCTACAACTCTCGCGCTGAATATCGGATCCTCGATCACTCCATCAATCGCCACGGAGTCGAGCTCACTTTAGAGACCCCTTATGGAATACGCACTCTGCAGGTAAATACTGTTGGCAGCTTTAACTATTACAATTTTCTGGCGGCCTATGCCACAGCTGTAGAATTGGAATGTGATATCGACAAGGTTGATAGTGCAGCTCGAACCTTGCCTGCGGTACCAGGGCGGTTGGAAAAAATGGAAAATCAGGCCCCTTTTACTGTCTTTGTTGATTATGCTCATACACCTGATGCCATGGAAACAGTCCTGCAAACCCTGGCTGAAGCTTACCCAAAACAAAAGTTGATCTCCGTATTTGGGTGTGGCGGTGATCGGGATCAGGGGAAGCGCCCCCTTATGGGCGAGATCGCAACTCGTTTGTCCACTCAGACCATTATCACAGATGATAATCCGCGAACCGAGACCCCCATGGACATCATTGATGCCATTACTACAGGCTGCCAGAATCGCGATAATTTCGAAGTCATTCAGGATCGCAGCTCAGCCGTGAAGACAGCCCTGCGAATCGCTGAGCAAGGTGATATTATTGCCATCCTCGGCAAGGGACACGAGTCCTATCAGGAAATAATGGGTCACCGCAACCCTTATAGTGATATGAACATAGTAAACCAATTCATGGAGCAGCATGGCTATTCTGCATGAGACCATTATGGCGCTCCCTGGTATAAATATTAAGGGAGTGTTTGACTCCCCAATTACCGGTGTCAGTATTGATACTCGAAGCTTAAATGCCGGAGAACTCTTCGTTGCATTTATTGGTGCCCAGGTGGACGGTCATGACTTTATCCCAAAAGCCATTTCCCGTGGCGCTTCAGCCGTTATGGCCTCCACTACCTGGGACGGATGTGAGAACTGGGAAGCTCCCATCCCGCTGATAATGACCGAAGATCCGATCAAAACGCTTGCGGATCTGGCCACATCACACCGGAAACGTTTCGATGTGCCATTGATCGCCATCACAGGAACCAATGGAAAAACTTCCACAAAAAACCTGCTCGCTCACCTTCTTGAACAACGATATACGGTTTTGAACACTACAGGCAACTTCAATAATCACATTGGCTTGCCCATGACAATCCTAAATCTTGATGAATCCCATGAGATTGCTGTAATAGAAATGGGCGCAAGCCAGTCCGGTGATATTGAATATCTCTGCAATATTGCTCAACCGAATCAGGGCCTGATTACCAACATCAGTTTGGCTCATACTGAATTTTTTCATGATGAAGATACGATCCAGGCAACCAAAGGAGAGCTTTTCAAGTATCTCTGTGGCCATGGCGGGCGCTCATTTGTCAATATTGATGATGAGCGGGTGGTTCAGTTGGCAGAAAATTGTCCAAATCCAATTCATTTTGGTTTTTCCATGGTCAAGGAAAGAAGCTATCAGATCAAAGGACCTGATGCGCAGGGTTGTTATGAGATATTATTTGGAAAATATGCTGCTCATTTGCCGCAACCCGGTAAAGCAATCGCTTTTAATGCCGCAGCAGCTATCACCATCGCCCTGCAAAATGGTTTACGCTTTGATCAGGTGAGCACTGCCCTGGAAAACTATCCAGGAGAATCTGGACGGATGGAGCATGCACTCATTGGTGGTGTGCATTTCTTCAATGATGCCTATAATTCCAATCCAGCCAGTGTCACTGCCGGTTTTGAGACCATGGCCGAGATAATTACACCTGCACGAAAGATTTTGATCTTCGGTGATATGCTGGAATTAGGATCCATGAGCCATGATCTGCATACTGCCGCGGCAGAGCAGATGCTGGCGGCCGGTTTTGATCAGATCATATTGGTTGGTCATGAAGTTATCGCCACTGCAAACAAGCTCGTAGAATCAGACTTCAAAACCTTCTATCACAACCCAGACAAAGCAACAACGATCCAATACTTCTTAGATCTAATAGCCCCTGGAGACCTGGTTTACCTGAAGGGATCCAGAGGAATGCAACTGGAAGCTTTTATCAAAGCCTATAAGGAAGTGAACTAATGCTATACCATCTGTTGCTACCTCTTCAGGAATATTTCTCAGCATTGAATGTCTTCCGCTATATCTCATTTCGCTCAGCAAGTGCTGCCATCACTGCCGTCATATTCTCCTTTATCATAGGTCCCTGGATCATCCGCAAACTGCATCAAATGCAGATCGGTGAAACTATCCGGATCGACGGACCGAAATCCCACGCAGCCAAGGCGGGCACACCAACCATGGGCGGTCTGATCATTATTGGAGCAATCCTGGTCCCCACACTGCTCTTTGGGCGTCTGGATAACATTTACATCCAGATGATGATCCTGTCAGTGGTCTGGATGGGAGCGGTAGGTTTCATAGATGACTACCTGAAAGCCGTAAAAAAATCAAAACAGGGTCTTATTGCGCGTTACAAGCTATTGGGTCAGATCACACTTGGTCTATTTCTGGGTACCGTCATGATGATCCATCCAGAATTTGCAGAGGTTCGTACGGCTACCACCCTACCCTTCGTCAAGGATCTGGTGATCGATCTTCGATCAGGATGGATCTATATCCCTTTTGTAATTTTTGTGATCACGGCCACTTCAAACTCGGTCAATTTGAGTGATGGCCTGGATGGTCTGGCTGCTGGATTGATGGGAATTGCAGCTCTGATTTTTGCCGGAATTGCCTACATAACCGGCCGAGTCGATTTTAGTCAATATTTAAACATTATCTATCTCCCTAGTGCAGGAGAGCTCACTGTCTTTTGTGCGGCACTCATTGGAGCTTCGCTTGGTTTTCTCTGGTTCAACGCCCGACCTGCAGAGGTCTTTATGGGCGATACCGGGTCGCTAGCTCTGGGAGCCGCACTTGGGGCGGTGGCGGTCATGCTGAAAAAGGAGTTTTTACTCCCTTTTGCCGGAGGGGTCTTCATTTTGGAATCCCTCTCAGTGATCATCCAAGTGCGCTATTTCAAATATACCAAGAAAAAGTATGGAGAGGGTCGTCGCCTATTCCGGATGACTCCTATCCATCATCATTTTGAACTAAAGGGCTGGGATGAGAACAAGATCGTGATCCGTTTTTGGATCCTGGGTATCCTGTTCGCCTTCCTCACCTTCACAACTTTCAAGATCAGGTGATCGTGGATAATAATAGAGTAAAAGATCAGCAGGTAGCCATTCTGGGTAGTCAGCGCTCGGCCATGGGAGCAGCTCGTTTATTGAGTCATTTTGGAGCCAAAGTGCTTCTGAGCGAATCAAACACTGACCAGTTCACTGCTGAAAAACGCCAGGTCATGGCAGAAATTGGGGCTGAATTCGAATTTGGATATCATTCCCAGGATGTTTTGGATGCTGCTTTTGTGGTAGTAAGTCCCGGTATTCCGGAAAACGCCGATATAATTAAAAAGATCCGTAAACAGGGTATCCCAATTTATTCTGAGGTCGAAGTAACCTCCTGGTTTATCGATGCCCCAATTATTGCTGTCACCGGTTCAAATGGAAAAACAACGACAGTCAATCTGATTCATCATCTACTTCAAACTGCTGGATATGATAGTTTTCTGGGTGGCAATGTTGGTATTGCAGCTTCAGAGGTCCTCATGGACAGTTTGCAGAAAGCACCGGAAAAGCCTGTTTTTGTACTCGAAGTAAGCAGTTTCCAATTGGATAATATTGAAAGCTTTGCACCTCAGGTCGGTGTTCTCTTGAACCTGACTCCTGATCATTTAGATCGCTATCCAAGTCTGGATGCATACTACCAGTCCAAATTGGATCTCTTCAAGAACATGAAACACAGCGGTAAGGTAATCATCAACCGTGATGATCCTGAGTTGGCGCGTCGGGATATTTTGGCTGAGCATAAGCAATTTTTTGCTGTAGATAGCCTTGAGGGTGGCGATGCCATGTTGGCTGAAGGTGTCCTGGGTATGATGAAACCAAGTGGTTGGTGTCCCATACTGCCGGCGAAAATATTACCAATTCCTGGTAAGCACAACCTGAGTAACGCTCTGGCAGCAATTGCTGCAGTTATGGATTTCATCGATGATCCAGAGTTACTGGCTCAGGGTTTGATGACCTTCGAGGCAGTCCCCCACCGTATTGAATATGTGGGTAAAATAAATGATATTCGTTGTTATAATGATTCCAAAGCAACCAATATTGCCTCAACTGAGGTGGCTATCCAGAGTTTTTCACAACCGCTTTGGTTGATTCTGGGCGGAAAGGATAAAGGCGGGGATTTCACTGCTCTTCTGCCCTTGCTGGAGGGACATGTCCGAGAAGTGCTGTTGGTTGGTGATGCTGTTGAGATAATTGAAACTCAAATTGGACGTTCGCTGGTAACCCGAATTGTTGACACACTGGAGAACGCAATCGAACATTGTCTGCAACAAGGGTCACCAGGTGATGTACTACTCCTTTCTCCAGCCTGTGCCAGTTTCGATCAATTTGATAATTATGAGGTTCGTGGTGATCATTTCAGATCACTGATCCAAGCCCGGGAAGGCTGGACACTGTGAGACATTTCCATCTGGATAAAGTGATGTTTATCATCGTCATCATTCTTTTTGTGGCTGGATCTGTAGTGATGTATTCAGCCTCAACCTCTCAACACCCTGATTCAGCCCACTATTTAAAGCGTCATCTTATGAATGGCACAATTGCTATCATGCTGGGCATTGTATTCTCTCGCTTTCCCCATCAATATTTTCGTCCACTGCGATACCTCATTTTAGCGGGGATCTACGGGATGTTAATCGGTGTCCTGATCTATAATAAAATGATGGGCATCATTCATCCGGCTCGCTGGTTGTATCTGGGCGGATTCAGTTTCCAAGTGGCAGATTTTGTGCGACTGGGTATGATCATCTTCATTGCCGATTATCTTCATCGGAAACAACATCTCTTAAGTGACTTAAAGAACAGTGTGTTACCTGCCTTTATTCTAGTGGGGAGTGTGGTGGCGCTGATCGCGGTTCAACCTGACCTCTCCTCCTCTTTAATGATCATGATGCTGTCCCTGGTGTTGTTTTATCTGGGAAATATCCAGCTCAGTCATATCTCAGCTTTCCTCTCCGTCGGTTCGATCTCAGCCATGCTCTACGCCTGGAGTAAACCCTACATGTGGAAAAGGATCATGACCTTCATGAGTGATAATGTTGATGTAGCCAATGAAGGTTTT
Organism: Candidatus Neomarinimicrobiota bacterium; assembly: GCA_034716895.1. Classification (NCBI taxonomy): domain Bacteria; kingdom Pseudomonadati; phylum Fidelibacterota; species Fidelibacterota bacterium. The sequence goes on along the minus strand of JAYEKW010000177.1, from coordinate 24,651 downwards.
CAGGTTCATCATTCTCTCATGGGACTGGCTCATGGTGGGATCGGTGGAGTCGGTCTGGGTAATAGCTATGTCAAGGACCTCTTCCTGCCTGAGCCTCATACTGATTTTGTATTCAGTATCCTGGGTGAGGAGTTTGGCTTTGTGGGTTCTTTCTTTTTTCTGCTCCTGTTCTTGCTGCTCTTCCTGAGAGGTTTGCGGATCGCCAGAAATTCAACAGATTTTTTCAGTATGTTGCTGGCTATCGGGATCAGTTTTTCACTATTTAGCTATGCTATGGTAAATATTGGTGTGGTCACAGGTTTCCTGCCGACTACCGGTTTACCATTGCCCTTGATCTCCTATGGTGGTTCGAATCTTTTGGTGACTTCAGTCATGTTGGGAATCCTGTTTAACATTTCTTCCAATAATGAATCGGGGAAGATCCTTTCCTCAGAAAGGATACTGAATCTTGAATTCTAAGTCCAATGACAATCGGATGCGGGTGGTCCTGGCCGGCGGTGGGACTGGTGGTCATATCATCCCAGCTTTGGCAATTGCCGAGGAATTGGACCGATGTGTGACAGACCAAAGTGCCTTCTCCGGAGTTGACCTCCTGTTCTTCGGGAGTGATTACGGTATGGAAAATCAGTTGATCCCAGAAGCTGGGTTTTCATTGGAGACCCTCCCCATGCGCGGATTATCCCGTTCAATTTCATTAGACGGTTTAAAAAGAAACCTGCTGTTGCCGGCTCGTATGCTATCCTCCATTATTAAAGCCAATAAAGTTCTCAGATCATTTGATCCACATATCACGGTTGGCACCGGTGGCTATGCCAGTGCTGTACCGGTTCGACAATCCCTGCGTAATAACATCCCGGTCGTACTCCAGGAGCAGAACAGTTATCCCGGCATGGTAACGCGTCTTTTTGCAGTTAAAGCAAAACAGATTTTCCTCACCTATGAGGATGCCAAGAAGCATCTCAAGGGGGCTGAAACCCTGATGACCGGAAATCCTATTCGCCATCTGGAGAAAACTGTCAACCGGGTGGATGCAGCTCATTTTTTCGGACTTGATCCGGAGTTACCAACTCTATTCATCCTGGGAGGGTCACAGGGCGCCAGAACCATCAACCGGCACTTTGTCAAGAAGGCTTCTCTTTATCTGGAAAAGATCGGGATGCAGATCCTCTGGCAGACCGGCAAAGCAGATCTTGAATATTGCCGGCGCCACATCAGCAGCAACCCCAAGATTAAACTATTGCCTTTTATCAAAGAAATGGACAAAGCTTACACTCTGGCAGATCTCATGGTCTGTCGGGCAGGTGCCATGACCCTCACTGAATTGAATCATTTTGGATTGCCAGCGATCCTGATCCCCTTGCCATCTGCGGCAGCAAATCACCAGGAATTCAATGCCAGAAGCCAGGAAAACGCTGGTGCCGCCCGGGTTCTTCTAGAGCAAAATCTTGCAGAAGGTGCTTTTCTGCCCCTGGTTACAGAGATATTCACTGACCGCGAAAAATTAAACACCATGGCTCAAGCCTCCTCAGCCCTTAAAAGACCCCATGCGGCTCAAGATATCTGCAGCAGCATTATCAGAATAGCGAGTACCTGTGCTTAGTTCAGCCCAACATATCCACTTTGTGGGCATTGGCGGAATCGGAATGAGTGCCCTGGCATTGCTGCTAAAGCAACAGGGGAAAACCGTTTCAGGCTCTGATCAGTTAGACAGCAAGCTGCTGAATTCGCTAAGAGCCGCCGGAATCGAAGTATTTATTGGCCACAAAGCTGAACAGGCCCAGTCCGCAGATCTGGTAGTATACTCCAGTGCGGTAAACCCTGACAATCCAGAGCGCAACTACGCTGAGACGCATGCTATTCCAGAACTCAGACGAGCTGATCTATTGGGGCAAATAGCAGCCGGCTATAAGCACACTCTGGCCATTGCTGGTACCCACGGGAAAACCACAACCACAGGGATGTGTGGACAAATTCTTGTCACTGCTGAACTGGATCCCAGCATTCTGGTGGGCGGCATCCTGCCTAACCTGAATTCAAACCTGCGTCTGGGTGCTCATACCCATATAGTTGTTGAAGCCGACGAATATGATCGGTCCTTTTTAGCTTTAAATCCAGACCGGATCATCGTGACCACGCTTGAAGCCGATCATCTTGACATTTATTCCGACTTGCAGGATGTGCGGGATACTTTTCTCGAGTTTATCTCCAAATTAACAAATGATGGCATCCTGATACTTCAGGGTGATGACGAGGAACTGATCCGTCTGGCTCATTTAAGTCCCTATCCCCTGGTGAGTTACGGGCTAAGTGAGAAACCGGATTATCGGGCTGTTGATCTCCATCTGGATGAATTAAATAGCCGGTTTACAGTCATGTACAATGGCAAATATCTGGGAATCATCACCCTGAACATGCCGGGTGAGCACAATGTGATGAATGCATTGGGTGCTTGTGCCCTGACCCATCAAATGGGGGTTGATTTTAATCATATCAAAGCTGGCCTGGAAACTTTCCGGGGTGTTGAACGACGCTTCGAATTAAAAGGAAGTTTGAATGGCGTGCAATTCATTGATGATTATGCCCATCATCCTTCTGAGCTGGAAGCTACGCTCAAAGCGGCCCGTTCCGGCTGGCCCGAAGCTCGGGTTATCGCTGTTTTTCAGCCACATCTCTATTCGCGAACCCGCGATTTTGCAGCAGAATTTGCAAGCGCTCTTGAACAGGCGGATATTGCTCTTGTCACTGATATTTATCCGGCAAGAGAACTCCCCATAGCAGGTGTGAGTTCTGCACTGATCCTGGATGAAGCCAATGGTTCTCTTGACTACCAACCAGACATAGCTGATGTTCATGCTTATCTCGAACCGATCTTGCGCAGTGGTGATCTGGTCATCACCATGGGTGCCGGAGATATTTGGAAATTGCACGAGTTGTTTCTGGGGGAGCGCAACTAGATGACCCGAGCATCCCTCTACAGCATTCCACCTTTGAGCTGGGCATTTTCAGCTATTCTGCTTATCAGTGTGATCTTGCTGGGTTCTCTAAGCCTGAGCTACGCCAATCTCATACGATCAAATGATGTGGAGATCATTAATCTTTACGGTCAGCGCACCATGAGTCCGGAGCGTGTTAAAAACCTGACTGAGATCTATCTCGGAAAAGCGCTACATGAGCTTGATCTGATGGCTATTCAAAACAGTTTCCTGGAATATCCTCTGATCCGCAATGCCAAAGCCACCCGACACTTCCCCAACACTTTGGATGTTTACCTCTATGATGTATTGCCTGTAGCCTACATTGCTATTCAAAGCATTATGACCCTGGATGACAAGGCAACTCTGCTGCCCCTGCCAGACAAGGGTATGCTCTATAATCTACCAATCATAACCGGGGTCAGCACAGATTTAAGATCTGCGGAAATCGGTGATCTTATCCCTGACGAAACGGTTCAAATGCTGGTAAATTTCTTAAAGATCATCCGCAGAAATCATCAACATATTTATCTGGATATTTCAGAAATATCCTATGATCGTCGGGGAATAAAACTGATCTCAGCCACCCATAGCACCACCGTTTTATTGGGAAATGAAGATGATGCCATCGATAACAGCACCATCCTGTCAACATTTGTAGCAGACGAATCAGATTCAGGGATCATCAGTCCCTATCAGTATATAGATCTACGCTTTAAGCGTCAGGTCATCGTAAAGGAGCGAAATTCACGATGAACAGCCGCGGAATATACATTGGGTTAGATATCGGAACTTCGAAAGTTTGTGCCATCGCAGCCGAACCAGACCATGAGGATACCCTCAAGATAGTCGGGCTAAGCAGTTCTCCCTCATCGGGTTTGCGTCGAGGGACTATTGTAGATATTGAAGCAACTTCGACAGCCATTCGTAAGGCTCTGGATGAGATCGAAACCAGCGCCGGGATCAAGGCTGAATATGTAACGGTTGGAATTGCCGGTGAGCACATTTACAGCCTGAACGCCACAGGTGTGATCGGTATCGCAGATCTATCCAGACGCAGGGGAGAAAAAGAACTGGAGATCACCGAAGAAGATGTTGATCGGGTCATCGAATCTGCTAAAGCCGTTGGTTTGCCAAACGGTCGGCGCATCATTCATGTGATCCCACAGCAGTATTCAGTCGATGATGAGACCGGTCTGCGTAATCCGGTAGGCATGACCGGTCGCCGTCTGGAAGCTCAGGTTCATCTGGTCACCTCTGCTACGGCCAGCACCAAAAATATTATTTCTGTTGTCCGTAATGCCGGTTGCCAGGTAAAAGATTTTGTGTTGGAGCCAATTGCTTCAGCCCAATCCGTGCTTACGGAAGAGGAACAGCAGATCGGTGTGGGATTAATCGATATTGGAGCCGGTACGGCAGATGCCATTGTCATGTCCAAATTCGGTGTAGAACATACTGTTTCTCTGCCCTTTGGCGGAAATCAGGTAACCTCTGATATTGCCGGCATTCTACGTATCACTGAGGAGCAAGCTGATGAATTGAAGCTCAAATTCGGACACTGTTTCACCGAGCATACCGAAGTGGACAAAGTCTTTGATATAAAGGGTGTGGGTGGACGACAAGACCGCAATATCAATGAATCAGAATTTTCCATGTACATCGAGGCCCGCATGGATGAGATCCTGCAGATGGTCAAGACCAATCTCAAAGAGAACGGTATGTTGAAGCACTTGAATTCAGGCCTGGTTTTCACGGGTGGCGGATCCAAGATCCCCGGTCTTGAGGCCCTGGCAAAACGAGTTTTTGAAATGCCTATTCGTCTGGGCAGCCCCATTGGATTCACAGACACAACAGAAATGGTCGAGAGTCCGGAATATGCAACAGCCACCGGTTTGATCGCTTATGCTGCCAAGTTTCAATCTGAGGATGCCAGACAACTTGACCGGGGTGCCCCGGCTCGATTCATTCATAAGATAGCCAATTTTTTTCAAAATAATTTTTAACAACAGAACACATCCAAAACGGAGGATAGTAACATGTTATTTGAATTTGATAGTTTAAAAGAACAGAAAGCTCGTATTCGGGTTATCGGTGTTGGTGGTGCAGGTAGCAATGCCATCGATCGAATGGTTGATTCCGAACTGTCAGGTGTAGAATTTATCGCAGTGAACACTGACGCTCAAGCACTTGATCATAGCAAGGCTGATGTAAAGATCCAGATCGGAAAAGCCATCACCAAGGGTCTTGGTGCCGGTGCTAAACTGCATGTTGGCGAAGCTGCTGCTGAAGAAGATGGCCAGGCTATCGCAGCTTCACTGGACGGATCAGACCTGGTATTTATCACTGCTGGCATGGGTGGTGGAACGGGTACTGGCGCAGCTCCTGTGGTAGCCCGGATCGCCAAGGAGATCGGAGCTTTGACCATTGGTATTATCACAACACCTTTTCGCTTTGAAGGTCCACCCCGAGCTAAACGCAGCAAAGAAGGCGTGGAAAAGCTACGTGAATTCGTTGATACTTTGATCGTCATTCCCAACCAGCGTCTGTTATCCATTGTGGATAAGAGCACCAGCATGATCGATGCATTCCTGGAAGCTGACTCAGTCCTGCACCAAGCCACTAGAGGCATCTCTGACCTGATCAATGTGCATGGTCTGATCAATCTTGATTATGCGGATGTAAAGACGGTCATGGAAGGGATGGGAGACGCCATCATGGGTACCGGTATAGCTTCTGGTGAGGAACGTGCTATACTGGCCGCTCAAACTGCAATTTCATCACCTCTATTGGATGACACCAACATACAGGGAGCACAGGGATTACTGATCAATATCACAGGTGGATCCGGCATGACCCTGGCTGAAGTTGACGAAGCCTCAAATCTGATCTACGAAGAGGTTGGAGATCAGGCCAATATCATTTTGGGAGCTGTAATTGATGAAATAATGGGTGATGAAATCAGGGTAACGGTGATTGCCACTGGCTTCAATCATGACAGTGATCTGCGTTTTGATCAGAATGAGACTCAACCGGCTCGGGCTTATCATCCTAGAACACCCATCGCCCAAGCAGCTTCAACACCTGAGATCAAGATCGAAACTCCCATCGTTGATTTCAATGAACCTGTTACCGCAGCTCGTCTGGATGCTGCTAATGAACGCGAACATCTTGAGAGTCCGGCTTTCCAGCGTCTGGAAGAAAAAACGAAAGAGGATGTGATCATGCACTTCAGTGATGACCTCTCAGTTCCAGCATATATCCGTCGTCATGATACGATGAATTTGTAAATCGCACTACGCCCTTGGGGCATTTTACCCCCGTGTAAACGGGATAGAACCCGAATTTCCGGGTCGCACAACCTCCGTTTAACAAAAGCCCTGCTCCACTGGGAGTGGGGCTTTTTGCATCTAAAAAGGCTATCCTTTTGAGATAGCCTTATGAATATAGAGGCTGTGTGAGAATAGGGACAACGCTTACCCCATGCTTTAGCTTGGGGGTATGATAACCTACTGTTTCTTTGGATTTTAGCCCCGTATTATTGGGCTAAAGCCCTCCTTTTTAATACTTTTATAACCCCCAGGCTGAAGCCTGGGGTAAATATTAATAGTAACAGTACTATACGTAGATAACTAAAGATAATATTAGCAAGCAATTATTCCGGCGCAATGAAGTTTTCACACAGCCTCTATACTGATTAACCTTACCAGGGTATATACCGTTTTATTTTACAAACTTTTGATCACCTTGCGGATGGAATCACCAATATGGTCAATACCAGCAGGTGTGATGGTTAAGGCCGGTGCCAGACGAACCACTGTCTTATGGGTCTCTTTGGCATAGATACCTTCATCCAACAATTTGAGTGAGACCTTGTGTCCATCCAGACCGGGTTTATCAAACATTTCAAAGGCTGTCAACAGACCAGCTCCTCTACCCTCTTTGATCTTATCTGGAAATTCTTCTCGAATACTCTCAAAATGTCCCAATAGTCGATCACCCATGTTTCTGGCATTCTCTGCCAGGTGTTCATCAACCATGGATTTGATGGCGAAAATAGCTGTGACCGATGCCAAGGGAAAACCACCAAATGTGGATCCTTCTGATCCAGGCGTAAGCACATCGATTACCTCGCGCCGACCGGCAACAAAGGAAACAGGCATAATGCCACCACCTGCAGCTTTTCCGCAAGCCATAAGATCGGGTTTAACGCCATACAATTGATGAGCAAAATGGGCTCCAGTACGGGCAAACCCGGTTTGAACCTCATCGACACAGTATAGTACGTTGTACTCTCTACACAATTCTGCCACCCCTGGATGATAATCTGCAGCAGGCAAGATCACACCGGCTTCTCCCTGGATGGGTTCCACAATATAGGAAGCAATCCGATCACCCTTCTCCCTGAAAAGCGCTTCCAGAGCATCCGCATCGTTAAAGGGAACAATCTCTATTCCCGGCAGGAATGGGCCAAAGTCTTCCTTGGCAGTTGGATCAGTGGAAGCTGAAACGGCAAACAAGGAACGTCCATGAAAATTCTCAGCAGCTACAACAATGATAGCTTCATTGGCTGGAATTCCCTTGACCCGATAACCCCAACGACGAGACAGCTTTGCCATCAGTTCAGGAGCTTCTACGCCGGCAACCTTGGGCACAACTTTATCCATTTTGGTGATGGCTGTCGCGGCCATAAGAAAGGCAGCCATATATTTATGCCGAATGGAACGCGGTACAGTAGGAATTTTCTCATCCTGCAGGTGCGCTATTACAGCATCCACAATGGTTTTGTTCAATTGCCCTTGATTGACCGCAGAGTAGCAACACAGTCCATCCAGTAAGTCTTCCTCAATATAGGCTTTGATGCCGGCAGGATCGGGTTTGCGGCAGATCAGGGTTGAGCTGTCTTTTACACTGCTAACCACGACATTTTCAAGTGGTGAATAATTCTGGCCACCCTTGGCCAATTCGATCGCTTCATGCTCTGCCGGACCCAGATCACCGATCCGAATACCATCAATAGTTAGATCATCGCCATAACCAGAAATTTTGACATCACTCATTTTGTGCTCCTATATTTCTTTTATCCAGCGCTAATACTGGAAAAATGTTACCTCAATTTGCATTGATAGATAAGATCGATCTCACGAACTACCAAAACTATGGCCGACAGTGCAATAAACGCGCCGAATCGGGGTCACTGATAATGTTCCGGGGTAGAATGGCAGGATCTGCAAACTGTCAGCATCAGCAATGATATGGGCTGGTAAACCGGCTCGAATGGTCACTGGTATTCCAGTTGAGCTGATCAGGTCACCCGTTTCAGTGGTGGTACGGTTGGCCTCTGCAATGAAGCCGTTCAGAATCTGAATGTAAGCAGGTGCGTTGTTATTTGAGGATCTAGTGCTCGACCGATACCAAAGACCATGGCGGATAAAGCTATAAATGGACCAAACTGAATAGCTCTTTGCAGTTTGTAGCCACCCCAGATACCTTGGAATACCCACAACAGAAGCGTTAACAGGGTAGCAACGAACATAGTATACATAGCCAACAACGGTCCCAGCCAAACCCCGAGAACCATGGCCAGTTTCAGATCCCCCATTCCCAAGCCTGGTTTTTTTATATAAACCAGCTGAATTAAAATGATCATTCCCAGCAGTATTAGCATGGGGAGTGCTCCACTCAGCTGAAACCAGAGTTGATCCCAACTTCTTGAGACCCTCAGAAAACCTGCAGCCAGTATCACAAACAAAAGTTTATTGGGAATGATCCAATGCTCCATATCGATGAGGGCAATGGTCACCAGAGCCGAATAGGCCAGGATCAACTCAAGAGCGATGATGGGTTCCAGGAATATGATCATGATCAGCACCAGTGGGGGGCTTAGAAACTCCAAGGTCAGGTAGGTGTTCGATAAGCGCTGGTGACACTCAGGGCAACGACCGATAGTGAGAAGTGATCCAAAGAACGGTATGCGCATTATCCCTGAGAATCGATTATGACAGGAGGAGCAATGTAAAGGGGTTTTAAAAGGAATTTTATTTAAAGGGAGCGCATAAATAAGATGATGCAATCCACCAGTGACCAGAAGACTGATCACAATCCCCAGTATCACTTTTAACAGCATTTGCTCACCTTTAAAAAAATATTAAATGGGTTACATTCCCGATTTCATGGCCTGGCCGATATAGAATACCGGTAAATAGGTAACAAATAGTACCAGTGTGATCAAACCGCCGACGAACATGATCATCAGTGGTTCAATGAGTGAGGTCATCCGATTGACCATGGCATCCACCTGTTTGGCATAAAAATCGGCCGCTTTATCCAGCAGATTGTCCAATTCACCCGTTTCTTCCCCGGTACTGATCAACTGTAACATAATAGGTGGAAATTTTTCACTGATCTTGAAGGCTGAAGAAATGTTATACCCATCCCGGATATACTCTGCACTGCCTTTGATAGCCTTGGCATATACTTTATTACTGACAACACGTTCGATGAGCTTCATGGAAGGCAGAACCGGCACACCCGCACCTAGCAGAATCCCCAGAGTTTTAGCCATTTTATTGTAAATATTATAGTTGATCAATTTCCCAAAAACGGGAAACCATAATTTGGCAGTATCAATAACATAGCCACCTCTGCGGGTGAGAGAGATCATCCAGATCGCAATATAGCCCACAATCCCGAAGAAGATCACTTGTCCAAAATGGTTCGCCACCATATCAGAAATGCGCACTAATGCCTGAGTAGCAGCCGGGAGTTCTGCTCCCATGGATTGATACACTTCGTTAAAGCGAGGTACGATAAAGATGAGCATCACGGCCATAACAGCAATTAGAAAACCCAACACCATAAAGGGATAGTACAGGGCTGATTTTACCTTTTGGTTCGTGTCATGAACCATTTCAATATAAGTGGCCAACTGATCCAGAATAGTCTGTAAACTACCACTTACTTCACCAGCTTTCACCAACGCGATAAACAAATTATCAAATGTGCCGGGGTGTTTTTCCATGGCATCAGAAAGACTCAAACCTCGCCGGATATCATCAGCAACATTAACCAAGGTCTTTTTAAAGCCCACATGTTTCTCTTCCTGAGCCAGATTGCTCAAAGATTTTTCAAGGGTCAGTCCGGCAGCGAACATGGTCGCCAATTGGCGAGCAAAGAAAACCAGATTTTTGAGCGGAACCCGGGATCTGATCTTGGAAATGGAGAGGTTGAGTTCTTCAATGAAATCGTCGCCCCATTGCTTTTCCTGAACTTTTTTCTTTTTGCCACCTTCGGCGATCTTGGCAAAGGCTGCCTCTTGGGCTTCTGCTTCATTTTGCCTTTCGGCATTGGGATTTCTCGTCATTTCAACCAATTAAAAATCCTCTACAGTGGAGCGGAGTACTTCCTCAAAAGTAGTAACGCCTTCTTTTAGCTTCCTGATTCCGGCTTCACGAAGTGAAACCATACCCTGTTCAATAGCCTTCTCTCGAATAACTTCCTGATTGGCATTTTCAAATACGAGTTTCCGAATGGCTTGACGCATTTCCAGCATCTCGAAGATACCGGAACGACCTTTATAACCAGTTTGACGGCATTGCACACAACCCTTACCGTGGTAATAGGTATGTTCGCCAGCTTTCAGCCCCAGTCGACTCAGTTCATCCTTGGAAGGTGTGTACTCCTCTTTACAATTAGTACATATCGTTCTAACCAATCGCTGAGCCATCACCAGGTTTAAACTGGAGCCAACCAGAAAGGGTGGCACTCCAATATCAATCAACCGCGTGATGGTAGAGGGAGCATCGTTGGCGTGTACCGTACTAAAGACCAAGTGACCAGTCAAAGCAAACTTGATAGCAATATCGGCCGTTTCCTCATCACGGATCTCACCAATTAATAGAATATCAGGATCCTGGCGAAGGATGGATCTTAGAGATGAGCTAAAGGTCAGGCCTATCTTATCACGCATCTGGACCTGACTGATACCATCCATCTGGTATTCAACCGGATCTTCAACGGTGGTGATATTGGTACCTTCTGTCTTGATCTCCTTCAGTGAGGCATATAGAGTGGTTGACTTACCCGAACCGGTTGGTCCTGAAATCACAACCATACCATAGGGTTGCCGAATCCAGCGACCAAATGTGATCAGATCCTCAGGTTGCAGTCCCAGAGTGGTGAGATCCAGGTTAAATCCACCTTTATCCAACAGACGCATTACGATCTTTTCACCATGGACAGTAGGGAGCACTGAGACACGTACATCGATCTCTCTATCACCCATTTTTATACCCATTCGTCCATCCTGAGGTAGACGACGTTCAGCAATATCGAGGTTTGAAAGAATCTTGATTCGAGTTGTAATACCACTTAATGAGGTAATTGGCGGGGTCATGATCTTCTGTAGCACCCCATCGATACGAATTCTCACATTGACCACATGGGACTGAGGTTCCACATGGATATCTGTGGAACGTTCCTTGATGGCTTCCATAAGGATCAGGTTGACCAATTTTACAAAAGGAGCATCCTCTTCACTGACACTATCCTGACTTAGATCCACCAGTCCCTTATCATCCTCATCACCGGAGAACACCTGAATACTGGAAAGGGCAGCATCCACTTCATCGGTCTGCTTGATTTTCCCGTAGTGATAGTCTATGGCGTTCTGTAAAGCCGTTTCACCGGCAACCACAACCTCCACCTTCAGAGAGGTTAATTTCTCGATAGCATCTACGGTACCCAGATCCTCAGGATCTTCCATAGCCACTACAATGGTGGTTTCAGAGCTGGCCAGAATCAGAGACATATTCTCATAGGCAAAGTCTTCAGGGATGATGTTGATGATATTTCCATCAACCTTCATGAGGTCATCTTCATAAACGGCAGGATGCCCCAGCTGTAAAGCATAAACCTTAACCAGATCAGCTTCAGCTATCATGCCCATGCGGATCAACAGCTTACCGAGTTTTTCTTTGGTGGTCTTCTGGCGTTCAAGTGCCTGATCCAACTGAGTCTGATCAAGGACACCCTCATGCATAAGTATGTCACCAAGTTTCTGAAATTGAGGATTGAACATATCGTTATATCTCGCTATTTTCTGCTTGAATTACTCTGGAATTGACCGTCTTAGTTCAATGGACATCTGCTCACTACTGGTGATCTGCGGATCAATGAGTGTACCCCAGACATAAGCCGTAAACGGATCATACGAGGTGACTTCCGGAGGATCGGCATTGTTGAAGTTCGGCGTACACAAGGCCTGGTCGAAAAAGACCACGACCTGGGCTGTCCCCTGTTCGTCAGTCACTGCAATAGGTGGATCAATCACATTCCCATCCATATCTTCAAAATGATCAAAGCCAATGGCCTGAAACAGGATCCGACCACCAAAGATCGGGTTGCCATAATAGTCGATCAGAGTTGCAGTCAATGTTACCGGGAATGGATTGGGACCGCCCATCCCGAAATCATGAAAGGAAACTGAGGGGGTCACCGTCAGTGTACCGGGGTAGAATGGCAGGATTTGCAGACTGTCAGCATCTGCATTTACATAGGTAAGCACGGTATCACCATCTTCACCCCAGGTCCGGGCAACTACCTGGATCGTATCAAAAATGACACCTGAATTGTAATATAGTTTGCTCCAGGCCATCCCGTGATAGGCATCACCGGCGATGTTCTCATTATAGGTATATGATTCACCGATGATATCAATAATAGTATCCGGTATCACAGACCAATACACCTGCGTGCTGTCTTCTACCGGATTAGTGAACTGGTCCCAGACCAGAGCCGCTACTTCCATTTGATAGAAGCCGCCGCCAACTTGTTCGATGGAGACCACATCCACATCAGCATTGATATGGGCTGGTAAACCGGCTCGAATGACAACTGGTATCCCAGTTGACCTGATTGGGTCACCAGCTTCGTTGGTCGTACTGACTGTGAGTTGAACCGGACCCGATTCAGATCCACTATTCAAGGTGACACTAGCCACACCATAGTTGGTCTCCACAGTCACGGAGTTACCCTCACCATTCAAATTTGAGCCGGCTGGTGTTGGACCAATGGAGAAAGTAACATCATAGATCACATCAACCAGTTCACCCCGGGCATCTCGTACTTCAGCAAACAAGGTTGTGGATTCTGCTCCCCAACCACCTTGAATTACTATGTAATTAGGTACAACGGGTGGTATAATGATATAGGCCGCTTCCATTGGCCTGACCCTGATCAATACTGAATCAGTGGCAATGCCGGAATATGAATACACCTTTGCAATTCCAGAGGAATCACCCATAGTAAAGATGGCAGACGCGTGTCCAGCATCATCAGTAACAGTAAAGGGTGTGATAAATCCAATATCAGTTTCAAAGGTCACTTCAGTTCCGGCATCAACTGCAAAACCATTTGAATCCGATATAAAAAGATCCAGACGCGAAAAGGTCGTATCAGGCATGCCAACAGGTGGTAATTCATCAAAGCTGGCTGACATATCAATAAAAGCCGGAATTCTAGGCGGCTCAAACTCATTCTCACGAATATCAACTTCAACTGAACTGGATCGTTCGCCCCAGAAAGGGTGTACCACGCGAGTAGTAATGGTGGCAGTTGCCGGTTCCGGTCCCACTGCACCAATATCAGAAAAATCACTTTCAGCTACTCCAGAGCTATTGGTGAACACGGGAGAAGCAACGGTACCAATATCAGAGGAGAAATAAACCTGTACGCTGTCAGGCGGATTGCCATCCAGGTCACGCACAACCGCATAGACTCGAGCTTGGGTCATGCCATTGTCGTAGTAAATGAATTCCTGATAGCTAAAGGCATTGATCTCGAAATCGGTCATGGGCACAAACTCAATATCCTTCGAAATGGAAACAATATTTTCATCACCGGCAATAAATGATTCAATGGTAACCGTACCACTCATTCCGGGATTAAGAGTGAAGGTGACTATGGCCGTACCAGTGGAATCACTGACCCCGGTTGCTGAAGATAAATAGCCAATTGATTGTCCTGCTGTTACCCTGAAATCTACAGTAACACCCGGTAAAGCTACACCGCGATTATCACGCACCTGAGCCATGACATCTGCGGTAAAAGCAGAATCCAGATCGGTTATCAGAACCTGACCACCGATAGGTCTGGTAATGACAAAGAAATTTGGTGATGTTGCATCATCAAGCATTCTGATTTGAACATTCACTGAATCAGTCACACTTCCATAGAAGGGGTGGGTGATCCGTCCACTGATCCTGGCGACAACATCCTGCGTGTAAGTATTTCCCAAGTCAGAGAAATTGGTCTGAACCACACCGGCATCATCAGTAAGCTTGGGAGAATTGATAGTTCCATAATTTGAAGAGAAAGCAATGCTGACTCCTTCAACCGGATTACCATCCGTATCCCTTACAATACCCACGATGCGACTCACAGTGTTACCCTGGTCAGCGTATATGATATTATCCAGAGTGGAGACTGTCAGATCGTATGATTGAGTGGCCATTGCCTGAATGAAAGCTGTATCCGCGAATACTATTCCAGCCGCACCGGCACCCCGTGCCAATGTATTTGTGTGAAAGCTGTAAACTCCCGGATTGTCACGCATTAAGGCTTCAACCGCATCATTTGAAATGGTTGCCAACACCCTGGCTTCACCCAGACGACCTGCATTGGTATAAAATTCAGTTGAGCTGACCCCGATGGCATTGGTGGAATCAAAAGCACTACTGATATAGCCCAAACCGCTGGCGTCCGAGATCACCTGGTAATTCACCTCAACATTTTCCACCGGTACTCCGTTGGCATCAAATACATGAGCTTTGATGGTGATCATACTTGATTCATCTATTGATTGAACCTCGATCAACCCGTCAAGGGGTTGGGTATCTACAAAAAAGGTGTCAACCAGGGCTTCCATGGGCAGTACCTGCACATGGACTGTATCCCGTACTATATTGGTGCCATCTGTATACTGCCCTACGATCCTAACAGCTTCATTGGATTGGCCATCATCGTCAAAATATGAGATGGCGCGACCGGTCTGATCAGTACTAACTGTCCCAGTCATCTTGCCCTGCGAGGGGAAAAAGGTTATGCTTGACCCACTTTTCGGAACACCGTCAGCATCTGTGAGGTAAGCCGTGATCCTGGCTATTGATTTGCCGTTATCAGCATAAATGATGTCCTTATCCGTGGATAGGGTCAACTGATAATTGATGATCTCTTTCTCAGGAGGCGTGGGTGTCCGGGGATCACATCCGAAAAACAGCAGTACTGAAAGCGTGGTCAATATTAAAAATTTAAACTTCATGTTAACTCCTTTGGATTCTTGGGTGGGCAGGATCATGATCCTGCTTCTTCAGAACCGTCTGAATCTTTGGTAGCTCCACTATCTTCATCTTCCTCATCTTCGAGGTTGATATAGTGGTCTTCCAGATCAAGCATTCTATCTGATTTCTCAATGTGAGTGTAATTATCTTCTATGATGTGGGGTGTGATCTCAATGATCAGGTCTGTTTTATTCTCCACCATCACTTTATGCTGAAAGAAACGTCCCACAAAGGGCAGATCTCCCAGAAATGGTACGGTATTGACGATCTGCTTCCGATCCACGCCCAACAAGCCAGCAATAATAATGGACTCGCCATCCTTGACCCGGACTGTCGTGGTGGAAACTCTTCGTTTCACCCAGGGAATATTCTGGTTTGGACCGACAAAATCGAAAAATGAAGAAACTTCAGGAGTGATCTCGGTGGTGATATAGCCATCAGTATTCACATTTGGCTTAACCTGCAATTTGATACCAATGATCTCGCGCTGAACCTGTACCTGACCACCTACCCCACCACTGGAGAGGACGTAGGGAATAATATCCACCATCTCGATATAGGCTTCGCGACCATTAATGGTAACCACTTTAGAGTTGGCCAGAATCTCAGCATCATTATTCTTGAGCAAAAAGTCCAGGGTGATATCGAAAGCTGAGAGCTGACGACTGAATCCAACTTTATTATCTGGGTCGATCCGTTGGAAATACATTTCATCCGGAATCTGATTATTGGATAACGGTTCAAAAAATTCAAGTCCAGAGGCTGGATCCTGACTCATACCGGGAACCAGACTACCGCCAATATTGGGGATGTTCGGTATGGCATTTTCAGCAATGATGGAGGTAATAGACGCCAAACGAGCCCAATCTATTCCAACTTTGTCAGTACCGGTCAGAGCTACTTCAATGATCCGGGCTTCCAACATGATCTGCAAAACCGGCACATCGATCTCTTCCACGATACTCATGATCTCAATGATATTTTTGGGACTGGTATTGACCACCAGCTTATTACCACCCTTGTCAACCTGGATCTTCTCAGTAATATGCTCCAATAGCTGCTTCACTTCTATCGCCTCAGCATACTGCAGCGGAAGAACATATGATTTGGTGCCGATCTCTTCAGAGAGACGCTTGCTGGTGGCGACCAGGAATGATTTCCCCACCAACTCATAGCTAAGACCAGCTGCCCGAACAACCAGGTTAACAGCTTGCTCGATGGGAACTTCGTCCATATGAACTGAAATACGGTCCTTAGAATTCACTTCGGGGCTGGTAACAATATTGTAACCGCTTTCTGAAGCAAGAATGGAAAGGACAGTTGGCAAATGAGCATCCTCGGCATGAATGGTGATCATCTTATCACCGGTTATCCCAGCATTACGATCCTGTGAAAATCCCCCGATGGTACAGAGTACCGAAATAGTTAGCAGCAGCAGGATTTTTGTCGTTTTCATTAATAGTCTTCCTCATTATCATATTGAGATTTTCGGCTCATAACACTTTTGTCTTCTGGATCCAGTGTCCGTCCCTGTAAGGGATAAAATTTTGCTTCTCCGCGACGGTAAACCAGAATTCCGTTCTTAGAGATCTTAATGATCTTGTAATCCTCAACCATATCACCAACAGAAACCGTGTGCTCCTTGTTCTTAAAGTCCACAGTTGCTTTAGGTGGATCAATATTCATATACAACCCGCTCACCCGGATGGTGTTGGCCTGCATACTGTTAATCAGGCGGCCCTGCTCATCAGTAAGAAAAACCACTTTGTCCAGTTTCAGGGGATTGTTCTTTAGATTGAATTTATAAGCTGATCTGACTTCCAGATTACTCTCCAGAAATTGAATGATCCCCTCGAGCTCTTTATCCGTTCCGATGGTGGTCCGTTCAGTAGCCCGGGCAATACCCTGACGCTTTTCCTGAACCCCATACAGGGTGTAGCTTTCAAAAAGAATGATCACAATACCAGCCATGATGGTCAGTGACCAGAAGAAGCGTGTTCGTCGATCCATCATCCTACTCCTTCACCAAAGTCAGGGTTGATATCTGCATTTCAATATCCTGAGTTTTTAATATGCCAGGACCAGCAGAGTTTTTCAGGCGCTCAACGCCATTCTTCACATGGAATTCCTTGACGGTGATCAGTCGGGAGGAACGTTCCAGTTCCGCCAATAGCTTACCGAACTGGCGATAATTACAGCGAATTTCAATATCATAGGGCGTTTCAATACTACGTCGCCGGGGAGTCCCCTGTTTGGGACGAATATTGCGCAGTTGGATCCCCAGGCTATCGATGGTTTGGGTAAGCGAATTCAGAAAAGGGATTGATGCGTCATCTGCCAGCGAATCCTGCTCACTTAAGGCCAGGTTTCGTTCGAATAGTGTATAGACGTGATCCAAATTATTGGCCAGAATCTGAGCGGTGATCAGTTGTTCATTCAAGACCTCTATTTTCTTATCGTAGGATTTGATGGAAATCGGTTTTTCTTTCAGGATCCAATTATAGCTGTAATAAAAGCCCAGAGCCAGTACCAGGACACCGATTCCCAGAATATTCACACGTTGTGTCATGATCGGCGGCTCCTCTTTTTCTTCTTCTTACTATCATTCTTTAAATAACCTTTGATCTCAAAATTGACCACGTCCTGAGCCATAATGGTTAGCCGGGAGTATTTTGAGAACTTGATATCCGTAAAATCATCAGAGAAAACAGCGTTGCTCTTCAGGCGTTCAATAAATTCTTCAATGATGTCAAATTCCCGTTCATCGTGATAGATCCGGGAAATCCCCTCAATGGTCAGTATATCATTCTTATAGTTCAAGTGGGTTAGAGCCATATCGTGAGGAATGAGTAGGCCCAGGGCATTCAGTTTATCAGCCCAGTGTTTGCGGCCACCCTCCAGTTTTGACAATTCTATGATATCATTTCTGGACAGATCCATCCCCTCTTGCTTTAATGCTTCGATCTGCTGCTCGATCTGAGCCATCTGATCCTGTTTAGCCAGAATTAGATCGGCATATTGGGAGTTTTCGTACAACAACCAGACTCCGTTCAGGGTCAGCAAGAGCAATATGAGACCGAAAAAGCCCCAGCGTAATTGTTCCCGCCTGATCTCCAAACGAGCTGCTTTGCTCGATGCGTGATTCAGGTTGATTTTGATAGCGTTAATCATGTTTCCTCAGGTTTCTCTTTATCTGAAACTACTTATGAATTTGAATGACGAGTATATCTGACGCGTCTTGCCGTATCTGTCGAAGGTTGACATCGATCGATTATCTCTGTGCTTAAGTAAAGAACCGGAATCTATTCCAGGAGTCCGCGCATGGCGTATCCAACAGCCGTGGCATACTGTGAAGAAAGCTCCCCATCATGATCCATATCGTGGTGAAGCTGACTGAAGGGATGGTAGATCTCAGCCGGAATATTCAAGCGATTGGAAATGAACTCAGCCAGGCCATTGATCCCTGCTGATCCTCCCATAATGATGATCTTTTGGAAGAAACTCTCATTACTCTCCTTGATGTAATAACGCAGGGATCTGCGAACTTCATCCACCAGGTTGTCATAAATAGTGTGCTCAGCAACACTCACAGAGAAGTCACCCTCCATGTTGCTCGCGATCTTGTCAACCAATTCAGTGTGGGCGGGGCTGCGCTTGAAGTCATCAGCTTCCTTGTAAGCCATCTGCCTCTTTTCCATGATCTCTTTGGTGAAATGATGCCCTCCGATCTGCACATCCCTTGCAAAAAAGGGAGCTTGACGACCCCAGACCGCCAATACAGAGTTCACGGCGCCAATATTCAGAAAGACATAGGTTCCCTCATCAGGTAGTCCATGTTCGATCACGTACGAGTTAGCCATCCCGATCGCTTCTGAATCAACGATACCAGGTCTAAGGTTCATGCTCTTCAACAAGTTCAGATGGTTATTAAGATTACGTTGAGTGGTAGCCACCAACAGGACATTCAGCTTGTCCATCTCCTTAATATCTTCTCCCAGGATCTGGAAATCCAATAACGCATCAGTTCCGTCCATGGGGATGTGTTTACGCGCTTCAAACTGCAGAGCCTGAGCTAATTCATCTTCATCCTCAGTATTCATCATCTTGAGTTGACGAATACTGCTCTGCTGATTGCTCAAGCCACTGGTTAGCACCTTGACCCGTTTCGGATTGATCTTCATCCTGGCCAGCAACCGTTCTGCCGCAGCAAGGAGTATGGATTCATCCATACGCTCAGGATCATAGGCTTTGGTCAGTTCATAGACCGGTTCTGCTCCATAATTAACCAGCTGATAGCCCTTGGGGCTTTTACTCAGCTGCACCGCTTTTATCTCAAAGCGGCCAATATCAAGTCCAATACTCATTCTTCTATGTACTCTCCAAATGCCGCTACGGACAAATTGCGGCTCCCGTCAGCATTGCGGTTCTCCGGCCACGCTGGTGGTGGAAATTCCCGCAGGTTATAGTCATAATTATAATTTTTGTTGTAACCTATCGTACGCGTGTAAGGACCCGGGTTATTGCGCTTTAAATAGCCGCGTTTAGACTGGATCACACTCCCCCAGATATTGACAGTCCCCCGAAAATCATCATTGGAGGAGCCATAATAGCCCTGACCCTGACCATCCCCTTTGATAGCGCCGCCATTTAAAAAATTGAACGCATTGGTGGTATTCTGCCAGTAATGGATCTGAAAAGCCTCATCCATAGCGATCATGGCAGCATTGATCACAACGCTGTTTCCCCACTGGCCGTTCTTGGCACCATTCACCCGGGTATTGGCCACAATGATATTTGCTGCAGACAACAACCCTAAACGATTGGTAGAGCCCTCTTGCACCATTCCATTTGTGTAGGAATCCTCATAACGCAGATCCCCCGTGATCCAAATGTTATTCTTCTGGCTAGCCAGGATATCATGATTACGGCGGGTTCGGTAGATGGTCGGATTTGAGGTGGCAATGGTAAAACGACCCCGGATCTCTCCCAGAACTCTGACCTGTCCACCCTGGATCCAGATCACGCCTTCATCAGCAACTACATCTTCATAACGGTAAAGATCTACATCGGCTGGTTTAGGATAATCAGGATAATCATAGTGATACCAGTCATGGGGATTGGCTGCGGCTGTACCAAAACTACCCCAGCCACCTGTACTAAAATCATGTGAATAAGTCCAGGGATAATACTGTTGATACGGTTCGATGTAATCTGATTCATAACCGGGATGCAATGAACTCAAGATTTGATACGGTGGTAAGGAATAAGGCCACTGTCGCAGATAAAAGCCACCGGGATGGAATTCGATCTCGGTCATGAGCAGCATATCCGGAGCTGGATCATCTGGCCCCAGTAGTAGATCCTCGGCATTTATAAACCATGTAGCAGCTTCTTTAACCCGGTCATGTCCGGTAAAAGGCGGCCAATCGATCACATCAGCAGAGTCTTTATGAGTACCGGAAAAGATGCCATCCGAACAACTGTTCATGATAAAGTTACCAGCTGTGTAAACTTCACTCATCTGCTCATTGGGACCCTCAACGAACTCTGGGCAACCATAAGCACTCATGGTGATGTCATCATTTGAATAAACAATGCCTTCTAATCGTTCACCACTCCCAAAAGAGACATAAGAACCCGACCAGGGTGGTGCCGGTTCTTCAGTATCAGTAAAATACATGTACTTGGCAAAAGTATCGGCATTGTAGCGCACGCGCACCTTTTTGGTTACTTCAATAGGCTCACCGTTGAATCCATTGAAAAAAGCCACTCCTTTGGCATCACTTTCCAATTGAGGCTCATATCCAGGTCCCATGGGGATGAAGCGGCAGTTGACACTGTCACTGTAGCCACGCATGGCTGGTAACTGCTCCCCACTTAGAGTGGTATCTGCATTAAAATATTGGCTAAGCAGGAAGGGGTTTCCGATCTTACCCAAACCAGCGATGGCATTCAAATTAGCCTGGGTGGTGGCGATGTGTCTGAGATGGATAAAACGCTGTCCCATGACAAATTGCAAATAGCCCAGCGTAAAGCCCAGACTCACCAGCACCATGATCATGGACAGAAAGATCACATGACCACTCTGTTGTTGGCGAAAATGACTAAACACCATATCAACCACCCATCCGATGAATTAAATTTTGAAAGGAGTAGACCTTCTTTTTAAAGGTCAAGTACTCAGTTTGCGGAGAACCCTGCTTAAAATTGGTTGTCAGACCATAGATGATGGAGACCTCATAAACCGATTTACCAACTGCTTTTATCTCATTTCTATGTTGAACGGGTTCATACTCAGCCTGGATCAAATTATGCACTGTGAATTCAGCCAGAAATATCTCACGCTGATCTTTATTCCGATACATCCCCTCCAACTGCAAGGGTATCTGAGGCAACATATCCCGCCCCTGCCAAAGAAAAGTGCCGTCTTGCGAAACCTGAATGGACTTGGTCAACCCAACGCTTCCCTTACCGGGATATTTCAGATAAACAAGATCATGACCAGTGGGACCTGTGGTAACCGTGATCTTATTCGCTCCCTGGATCTTTTCAGCAACAGTATTCAAAACAGCATTGCCATAGGTCTTGATATCCTTGCTAACCATATCGTCCTGATAAAACCCAACAATACTTACTGCACTGGACACCAGTCCCAAGCCGGCCAGACTGAAGATAGTCATTACCACAGCCATCTCAATTAAGGTAAAACCCCGGTTATTTCTATGTTTCAGCAGCTTGTTCATCATCAAAAACTAAAGGTTTTGGTTTCCAGATAAAGTTCGGTCATCTCATTATCGGCCAGATGATCTTCCCATACGATCCGACATTTCAGATGGTAGTATGGGTCATTCAGAGGATTGTATTCATCTGAATAAATAGCGGTGAAAGGCTCTCGATAGATCTTGGCTACGATCGCTTCATCTTCAATACCAGTTGGATTGTAGATAATGACTTCTTCGCCGCGATTATCACCGGTTTTATCATTGACTGACATCTGGCCATAGTTGATCAGGGCTATCCAATAATCCATATAGCCTCCGAGTTCTTCCAGAGCCCGCTCTCGGATGGCGATCTTGCGGATCTCAGCCCGAGCATAACTAACACCATAAAAAACAGTCGAGGCAGTCATGGCAATGATCAATAATCCAATCACAACCTCGATCAGGGTAAATCCTGCTTCGGTTGGCTTGGCCGGAGATGATCGCCGTGACTGCATCTTACATAATACCTGATGAAAATAATTTAGGATTGTCTGCGATCTGAGCAGCGGCAGCCCGGGAAATCTTCCCCTGACTTACCAGACGCTGCAGATCCTGATCCAGGGTCTGCATTCCATCCACTCCACCAGCCTGGATCACAGAGGGAATCTGATAGATCTTGTCCTCACGAATCAGGTTACGAACTGCCGAATTGGCAATCATAACCTCACAGGCAGGTACCCGACCCTTCTCATCCTTGGTTTTTAATAGCTTTTGAGCAATAACAGCTACTAAACTTTCGGACAACATGGAACGTACCTGACCCTTCTGGGCCACCGGAAAGATATCAATGATTCTATCGATGGTCTTTGAGGCACTGGAGGTATGCAGGGTTGACATGACGAGGTGACCCGTTTCAGCGGCTGTTAAAGCCAACTGGATGGTCTCCAGGTCACGCATTTCACCCACCAGGATAACATCTGGATCTTCACGTAGAGCTGAACGCAGCGCATTGGCAAAACTGTCGGTGGAAATACCCAGCTCACGCTGATTCACCAGACAGTTCTTGCTCTCATGGTAATATTCCACCGGATCTTCAATGGTAATGATATGGGCTTCTTTGTGCTCATTGATATGATCCACCATGGCAGCCAACGTGGTTGACTTTCCTGAGCCCGTAGGACCGGTGAGCAGGATCAGTCCGCGATTACGCATGGCCAACTTGGCTAAAACTGGCGGTACATCCAATTCATCAAAACCCTTGATCAGCGTGGGAATGGTACGAAAAACACCTGCGATTCCGCGAATCTGTTTAAAGAAATTGACCCTGAAACGCCCCCGGCCTTCCAACTCACGTGAAAAATCGATCTCCTTGCGATCATGAAAGCGTTTAAGCTGTCCTTCATTCATCACGTCGTGGGTGATCTCTTCCATCGCTTCTTTGGTAAGCATAGGCAGGTTCAATTTGCGCATGGTTCCGTTGATCCGAACCATGGGGATTGCCCCAACACTTAAATGCAGATCAGAAGAGCCACTTTCCAGTGAATAACCCAGCAGATCATCAATCTTTGAAGTCATAGGACTACTTTATTTTTCTTCGTCGAAACCGTAACCGGAGAATCTACCAGTGGCAACCGTATAAATAACTTCATTCCCGGCACCCTGTTTCATCTCATCTGTGCTATTGGCTGTGATCTGAGTCAAATCATCACCGCCACCGATCATCTCGAATTCCCATTGCAGCTTGGTGGCTTCTTTAATGTTTATGTATTTAGGTTCCAGGTCTTCAATTACATCAGAGGGCCACTCACCCATGTCCTGATAGTACATTTGGGCAGCATTATAAATGGAACCGATAGCGGACTGAGCATCAGAGGCATAGGCACCTTTTACATAGTTTTGGTAGATGGGAAATGCAACCGCAGCCAGAATGGCAACAATAATAACTACGACCAACACCTCGATCAGGGTGAAGCCGGATTCCCGGGTTCTCAGGTTCTGTTTCATCTTCTCTCCTTATAGGGTTAAATAGCTAGTGTACTCATTTTCGCGGCGCAAGATACACGCGACATCAGGCAGTTTCAAAACCTACACAATAAAGAAATGATAACAGAATTTTGATATATGTCACAGGTAGGCAACTTTCATTTGCAGCTATTTAAAAAGAGTGATCTTTCTGTTAGAACTAGACTGGTATTTCAGCACGTCAAAACCCCTCTGAATTCACCTACGCACCCCAAACCGATTCTTACTTTTTAATTATTAATTGTCGCCGTCCTTCCAGGACTTTGCCGGGACAAGCAGTTGGGAGCCCAACTTCGCTTAATCCTCATCCTCGATTTTCAAAGAAATTATTACTTCTTACTTATTAATTATTACTTTGAAACACGGGGCCGTAGCTCAGTTGGGAGAGCGCTGCATTCGCATTGCAGAGGTCGGGAGTTCGACTCTCCTCGGCTCCACAAAATAACTTTCCAGAAGGAACCTCGCTAATGCACCCCACCCGCAATCTATTTCTGTCCATCCTGATCATTTTCTCAACTTCCTGTTTACAGGCAGCTGAAGATCCAATTCCCCGACTCAAACTCCTGCACCCTCGCCCCGATATGCAATTCTGGGTAGATCAGATAGAGGTTGCTGGTGACA
>JAYEKW010000176.1 GCA_034716895.1 Candidatus Neomarinimicrobiota bacterium | reverse complement strand
TCCCTGGCCACTCCCCGAAACCCCTTAAGAATCAACCACTTAAGGGGTTTTCTTTTATCACTTACTTCCATATCATTTTGATATAACAATGGGCTATTTTGGTATATCAATGGCACATATAGCGCACACACATTTTAAGTGATTCATTTAAGCTACCCTACCCCATCCACTCGCCCGATGTTCAGATACTTTAGATTCTCCATTAGTTGAGTCTTCAAGCAAGGCTGAAGTTCTATTTCGTCCTTGCTCCGGGGTTGTGAGATTCTCGTTTCAAGAAGTTGCATAGTGTGCCGATAATCAATCTGGAGCGGCAACGGCCGTTTTGGACAGATCCTGTGACTAATTGCAATTTTACAGAAAAAGATATTGCCTTATCTCGACTTTTTAAGTAATTAGTGTCTGTCCATAAAGTCATAATAATAATGATAAATCTCTAGCCAGTAAGAGATTCTGGCCTTCAGATTCTATCAAAGTGTCCAGAAAAAGTGGTTTTTCTTCAAAACGGCCTATTGCCCATCTACTTTTCATAAAACAACCCGTTTTTGAGCAAAAAAGGGCATAGCTGTCCCACTGTCAAACTTAAAACTAATTCTGGAAAAATGATGATCGTCAGGCAAAGGCTTTTTCCTTAACAATTCGTTCCAGAATTAGTCTTGTCATCATGCGGAAGTTATAGGCGATTACACTCCACAAAACCTTGGCTTTAAAATGCTCCCAGCCCTTCCACTCACAAATGCGCATTCCAAAACCACGTTTCCAGTTTGAAATCACAGCTTCGATTCCACTACGCCATTTCTTTAATCTGGTCTCCATGTTCTTGCTGCTTGTAATGTTCTTTAAAGACCCCACAACCTTATTGAAAACTATATTGGTGATACCCTCGGTTTTACAGTAATCAGCATTGTCCCCCCAGGCATAGCCACCATCGGTAACACTATCACGAGGGGTTATACCATATCCTGAGATCACACGATCCAGGGTAGGTTGAAACAGTTTGGTATCCGAGGGGTTACCCTTCAATATCTGACAATCCAATACCAAGTTACTGCGCCCACCGGCCAGATTAATCTTATGACCAAACAGGACGTCCCTGCCCCCCTTTACAATAATATCAGTATGGGGTTCATAAATGGAGAATATCTTTTCTGAGTTAGGGACATTCTCTCCCAGAATCTGCTTACGGTATGCCATGGAGTAAACCTGTTTCATCACTGGGAGGAGCTCATCTAAACGGGACAGCAATGCCTTGGCTTTGAGTCCCTTAACCTTTTTCTTGAGCGTGTTTGATACCTGGTTGATACTCTTGGTGAAGGTACCCAACTGTTTGCGAAATGCATCCTCACGCTTCTTCGATCTCGTGACGTTGATCTTAAAATACATCTGCTTAGCAGACTTGCGGTAATCTCGAAAACTTATCTCATCACATTCTTCATGTAACGCCTCTAATAACCGGTGACTTTCCTTGATGCAGTCCCAAACCAATGCATTATTCGTGGGGTAGTGGATGTTGCTCTTAACAATGGTACTGTCCTGGCGGATACTTTTTACATCTTCCAAACCTTCTGAAATAGCAATCCTATTAATCTCATACAATAACTGCTGGAGACTCTCTTCACTTATTCTGGAAATGTATTTTTGGAACATCTGAAAACTAAAGGGCTTACGCTCATCAAGCTTGATAAAGGTCGCACATATGCGACTATCTTCCTGGGCAAATTGAAGCTCCCGGTAGTCCAGGTTCTTCATTTCTTTAAAGATCGCTGCTCGAACAATCTGTTCAATACTTGGAATATCCTGGCGACCAAACTTGTTAGACTTGTTTCCTCGTAAAATATCTGCAGATAATAACTCAATCAACTCAGCGTGATCCTCAAGAATCGTATCAATTAAGGCAAACTCTGCATTGTTCCTCCACTGAGGACGTTCAAACTTCAAGGTCAGATCATTATACAACTTCACCGGATTTTCTCCTATATTTAGCCATATTATGGTGAAGTGTTTTCAATAATACAAGACCTATCTGCTGTATTATCATAATGTTATAATTTATAGACAGACACTAATTAGTATAAGTGCGTCTTTTGAAATACATTTGGAATAATCACCCCAAAAGAGTCAGGGTGTACACCAATTAACATCTCCCTGTCCCTCACGGATAACCACGGGTCCATCGTCATCCGTCATATCGATCACAGAAGACAATTCGGCCCAGGTTGGTCCGGAA
>JAYEKW010000175.1 GCA_034716895.1 Candidatus Neomarinimicrobiota bacterium | reverse complement strand
ATGTTTTCGAGTATTTCCTAGGTGAATTCGCACTGGCTGAAGGGAAGAAAGGTGGACAGTTCTATACGCCCCGCTCAGTTGTTGAATTACTGGTTGAGATGCTTGAACCATATAAAGGTAGAGTATTCGATCCCTGTTGTGGTTCTGGTGGTTTATTTGTTCAGTCAGAAAAATTCGTGGCTGACCATCAAGGTAAAGTGAATGACATCTCCATCTATGGGCAGGAAAGCAATCAAACGACTTGGAGATTGGCCAAGATGAATCTGGCTATCCGGGGGATTGATAGTTCGCAAGTAAAGTGGAATAATGAAGGTTCTTTTCTGAATGACAGTCACAAAGATTTAAAAGCTGATTATGTCATCGCCAATCCGCCCTTCAACGACAGTGATTGGAGTGGTGATCTACTTCGGGGTGATGGACGCTGGAAGTATGGCACTCCGCCACCAGGAAATGCGAATTATGCCTGGATACAGCACTTCCTTTACCACTTGAGCCCTAATGGTCACGCTGGTTTCGTGCTCGCCAAGGGTGCTCTAACATCCAAGACTTCTGGCGAAGGTGATATCCGCAAAGAACTGATCGAAGCCCGCATGGTTGACTGTGTTGTCAATATGCCAGCAAAACTATTCCTGAATACTCAAATTCCAGCCAGTCTATGGTTCCTCAGCCGCAATAAGACCCACAGGCGAGAAGAAATTCTATTTATTGATGCTCGTAATCTCGGTCATCTAATCAATCGCAGGACTCGTGAATTCTCTGCTGAGGACATTACCACCATTACAGATACATATCATGATTGGCTAAACCCTGAGGGTGGGTATGAAAATGTGAAAGGGTTCTGTAGCTCAACACCTATTGAACGGGTCAAGGAGCTGGATTATGTCCTAACTCCAGGGCGTTATGTTGGTTTAGCAGATGAAGTAGATGATTTTGATTTCAATGAGAGGTTTGGTCAGTTGAAGGCAGAGTTTGAGGGACAGCTTGAAGAAGAAGCAAGGCTGAATGTGTTGATTCAGGAAAACCTGGCCAGGGTAAAATTATTATGAGTGGGAATGCGTTGATAAAACCAGATCCAATTCAGGAGAAGATATATACCATCCGTGGGGTTCAGGTGATGTTAGATAGTGACCTGGCTGAACTTTACGGTGTTGAAACAAGAGTTCTCAATCAAGCTGTAAAAAGAAATAGTAATAGATTTCCTGCTGATTTTATGTTTCGATTAACAAAGCAAGAATTCGACAAGTGGAAGGTAAGCCCTGGTAACGAGATTTTGATGTCACAATCTGTGATATCAAAAGACAGGCGAGGTGGAAGACAAAAGCTACCGAATACTTTCACCGAACAAGGCGTAGCCATGCTTTCAGCGATATTGCGAAGTGAAACGGCTGTTAGAGTTAGTGTACAAATTATGCAAGCTTTTGTCAGCATGCGAAAATTCATGAGTACTCATGCTGAAATTTTTCGACGGCTGGAACATGTAGAAGTTAAACAGCTTAAAACGGATGAAAAATTCGAACATTTATTCAACGCCTTGGCTAAAGGTAATTTATCTCCCAAACAGGGCATCTTTTACGATGGACAGATCTTTGACGCTTATGTGTTCGTGGCAGATCTAATAAAAACCGCCCGGAAATCCATTATCCTTATTGATAACTATATAGATGAAACGGTTCTACAGCTACTTAGTAAACGCAACACAAAGGCGACAGCTATAGTCTATTGTAAAAACATCACCTCAGGGTTGCGGCAAGATCTGAAAAAGCACAATCAACAGTACGCGACAATCCATTTGAGGACTTTTAATAAAGCCCATGATCGTTTCCTGATTCTAGATGAGTCAACTGTTTATCATTTTGGAGCTTCCCTGAAAGATGTAGGCAAAAAATGGTTCGCTTTTTCTAAAATGAATATTAAGGCACTGGATCTGATTTCCAGACTTGAAAAAAGCGCCTGGGAGTGCAAGTAAGTATTTTGATGACATTTAACTCACACGATTTCAATGGGAGGGCTAGTCAACTGAAAGCAGAGTTTGAAGGGCAGCTTGTGGAAGAGGCAAATCTTAGCAAGCAAGTACTGGCCAATCTTTCTAAGGTGAAATTTGATGAGATTAACTCATCTATAATTGGGGAAAGTTGAATGCCTACATATCAGCTCTCACAAATCGCAGAGGTGATTGATTGTGAGCATAAAACAGCTCCAAAAGTTGAAGCTAGTGAATATTATTC
>JAYEKW010000174.1 GCA_034716895.1 Candidatus Neomarinimicrobiota bacterium | reverse complement strand
CCCGGATTGTCCGTGATATGGCTATAAACTACTACACATTCCCCTCTACCTGCATGTGGTTTCTTTCGGTAACCCATTTTGGTGCAGATGTTACCTCAGAAAACAGCACGGTTGGAGCCGTTCGGGAAATGGAGCACATCAAAAATTCAGGATTTCTGAAGTACTCTCCGGTAGCCGTCAGGCTGGTTCCAGACAATTATGAACAAAACAATCAGCAGGGATGGTGGGATGATGAGCACTGGCAGAATATTGGTCGGAAATACCGTTGTGTGGTTGATTATCATTATAAAAAGCCCTATGAAACCACGGCAAAATGGGCAGGAAAGATCCAAGAATTAGGTGGTATCCCATTGACCTATTTTCAACCCGGAATCCGGTCTGAAGACTACGCGAAAGCCTTTCCCGGACATATGCTTTATGATCGGAGTCAGAAGTTTGTGCGAGAAAATAAAAAGGTAGTTGGCGATCCCCATGTACTTATGGGTATCCCAGGGATCCCCGATTTACTGAATCCTAATGAATGGATAGATGGATATGGCAAGCTCTATGCCGAAGCCTATGATTATACCGATCCTGATTTTCTAACGCACTGGAAAAAGGTGAACCACAATCTGAACGATGGAGGGGTTCGGGGCGTATTTTATGATTACCCTACCCGTGTCTTCGCTCAGCGTGGAGGATTGCACAACCGCTATTCTACGGCACTGGAAGCCTATAGAAATGTATTCAGAATTCCTCATGAGATTCTCGGAGCAAATGCGTATTTGCAGGAACGATTGGGCATAGGTTCCGATGCTACGCTGGAATTTGTCAACTCAGTTCGTACCGAAGGTGATACGAACATCATTACCACCCGAATACTAAATAAAGCAGCTAACCGCTGGTATAAAAACCGTCGCCTGACCAACTATGATATGGATGGAAAGGCCCTTGTTGAAGCCGGCCATGGAGAAAACCGCTATCCGATTTCATCGGTTCAAAGAAAAAGTATTCTTACCCTCTCCTATGCCGTTAGTGGAAGGTTACTATTAACCGAAAGCTTCAGCAAATTCTCAGAAGATGTGCTGTATGATCTGAGCCGCGTTTATCCATTCCACTCCACCTCTCTCTCTGCACGACCCTTACATGCGTTTACAGACGATATGCCCATATTGGATTTCCCGATCTCCGAAGATTGGCATCAGGTAATTCTATTTAACGATAAGGAGACCGATCAGGAATTCAAAGTCCCTTTATCGGGTTATACCGCATTTGGAGCGCTCGGTTTAGATGAAAAAGAAAGTTATTACCTCTATGATTTTTGGAATAACAAATTCAGAGGTAAGATTGGCGGCGACTCCCTTTTGGAACAAATCGTAGCCCCTGGAGAAGCCCGGATGATCTCCGTTCACAAAGTAGAGGATGTCCCACAATGGATTTCAACCGACAGGCACATATTGCAAGGATATGTAGACATGCCTGATAAGCCCGTTTGGAATTCAGCTACAAAAACATTGTCGGGTAAATCATCGCTTATCGAAGGAGAATCTTATTCCATAACGATCGCATTAAACACTTACTACCCGGTATCAGCCAATGCAGATGATGCTGAGCTTATCATAATTCCCCGAAAGGATAATCCTGCACTTGTAGATTTAAAAATATCAACTCAGGAGAACAAGGATATAAACTGGAGAATTAGCTTTGAAAAAAATTAAAATCCTCTTAGCCAGCATTATGCCAGGGATATTCATCTTGGGCTATAATGTGGGCACCGGTCGTGTAACGTCCATGTCGAAGGCTGGAGCAAATTCTGGTCTTGATTTACTTTGGGCAGTATTGCTGAGCTGTATAATCACCTATTATCTGATTATAAAGTTCAGTAAATACACGATGGTTCGTGATGAAACTTTCATCCAGTGAATAAAGAAATAAATCCATCCCGTTCTGGCCATCGGAATGATAATCCCACTATCTCTGGTGATTCTTGCAGCCTTAACCGGTCTCCTGGGTGTGGTTTCCAATATATTAGAGGCTTGGTCTGCAACCCTGTTAACTGATGGAATCCTCCTCCAATAAAGTCCTGGATATTGTCATTCTTGCATTGATCATGCTATTCTCTATGTTTGCATACAGCCACTACTGAGCGATATACCTATTTGTTTGTTCATAAGAACCGTGGCAAAGAAGCGCTTTGCAGTGACAAGTCCGTACTGGAGCGACTGGGTAACTGGCTTGTTCATGATTGCTGGG
>JAYEKW010000173.1:6223-9820 GCA_034716895.1 Candidatus Neomarinimicrobiota bacterium | reverse complement strand
CCATTACTACAGCTTCATACTATTTGTTACCTCCTAATATGTGTAGCTCTGTTCCAGACTGGGGGCTAGCCTTTGTCTGGGCTGGATTGTCCAGCTTGAAAGCACCAGCTTTGCTTGGCGCACACCATATTCACTTCCAAATATGCATTATGTGTCTTTGCGAACGAATGAAATGAGTGTGGCAATCTCTCTTTTTAGTTGTTGAATTCGAAGGGCAGATGGTTTGCCACCCGTCTCCACTCTTACGGACGATAACGATACCTTATTAAACTGGCCTGAGATAGCCGTATGCATTAGGAGTCAGCATCTCGCCGCAGTGTAAGTTCTTTTGCCACGAAGACACAATAGCCCCAAGAACCCCTAAGAAAATTTGTGAAACTTGGTGTCTTAGTGACTTTGTGGCATTTAAAATATACTTACGGATAACATGGGTCGGTTTAATAACAGCATCTGGAACACACAGATTGAAATTATCCTTTCCCGAATACCGCCTTATGTACCAGCTGTACGAGAGAAGAATAGGTCTCATCGGTGGCATTGGCCATACCCATTTCACAAGTTCTTGAGGTGGAATAATGACCGTGTACACCTTCCATGGATTTGACTTCTGCTGCTTCACGCCTGGTGGCACTTTCAGTAAGCTCAGGAACTAAAAAACCCCGATCACCGGCAAAACCACAGCAACCAACATCTTCCGGAATAATCGCCTCCTGGGCACATGCACAGGCCACTGAATGCATTTTATCCTCCAACCCCATCTTACGAGTTGAGCAAGTCGGATGTAAAACAATCTTATCAATCTGTTCCTTGAACTCCAGACGCGGAATCAGCGTATCATTTAAATATTCAATGATATCAATGATCTTCAGAGATTTCCACTGTTCCAGATAATCGCCCTCCAAAATACTGTCGTAGTGCTGCATCTTATAGGTGCAGGGAGACGTATCCACCACAATTGACAAAGTCCCTTCTCTGGAGGTTTTCCAGAGTGAACGAGTGGTGTTTTCCGCCATAAGTTTATAAGCTTTGGTAAAACCCTTTGATGAATACGGTGTTCCACAGCACAGTTCTTCCAGATGTGCAGGATAAATGGGGTGAATTCCAGCCTCTTGAAGCAGGTCGATAAAGGCTGCAGCTGTACTGAGCGTATTGGTCTCCCCCGGGGTCTTATTCATACCGCGATTCAAACAGGAGACAAAATAGACCACCTCCTCTTTTTCATCCCGGTTCTTGATCTTGATCAGGGGCAGACCCTTGCCACCAGTAGGCATATACCTATGCCAGACCGGAATACGACCACCACTCCAACGATAAATTCTCATGGAGAGAGCAGCTATCCGCTCACTTCCCAGGAAACGCACCAGCGGTGTTGCCACATTGAGCCCCAGACGGATCATTTCAACTACAAAACTGAAGTAACGGACCGTCCACCAGGCAATTCGGCGACCGACGAGACCATTATACTGATGACGAAAATGGCGGGTCAGGTCACCTGTATCAATATTTACCGGACAACCGACAGCACACAATCCATCCACAGCACAAGTATCAGCACCTTCATAGGCGTAATCTTTGAGCAGAACCTGGGCCGTTTCCCGTTCGGTAAAATCACCCTGTTCCAGCATTTGAATCTCCCGCCACGTGGCGATGCGCCGGCGGGGAGTCATGGTCAAATCCTGGGAAGGACACCAGGTTTCGCAAAACCCACATTCAATACACTTGTCTACCACAGCTTCGATAGTGGGTGTCGGTTTGATGTTCTTGAGATAAATCTCCGGATCATCATTAATGATCACTCCAGGGTTAAGCAGCAGATCTGGATCGATCAAAGCTTTCAGCTCCCGCATGACCTCAACCGCAACCGGACCCCATTCGGTCTCCAGGAAAGGAGCCATATTTCGGCCAGTTCCATGCTCAGCTTTTAAGGCTCCATCGTATTTACCGACGGTCATTTCGACCACGTCTTTGATGAAACGTTCATACTGTTTTAAACCAGCAGCATCGCCAAAGGCCTGTGATATGACAAAGTGCAAATTGCCATCTTTAGCGTGACCAAAGATGATGGCATCGTCATAGCCATGCTTTTTAAACAGCTCCTGCAGATTAAGGGTAGCATCAGCCAGATTTTTCAGTCGAAAGCACACATCCTCAATGATCACAGTGGTCCCTGATTTACGAACAGCACCGACGGCAGGGAATAAGCCTTTCCGGATCTTCCAGTAAAGCAAGCGGGTTGTCTCATCTTCCGTAAACAAAGCAGAATGAACGAGCTTGGCCTTTTTAAGGGCTTTAAGTCCTGCCTTTACTTTTTCTTTGAGTTCTTCAGGAGTCGGCGCTTGAAACTCACACAGGATGGCAGCTGCAAGCTCTGGAAGCGTTTTAATCTCTTTCGGCATTCCTGTTTCATTTTCGATAGACCGAAGTGCTGCTCGATCCATGAGTTCCAAAGCTTCGGCCCCAGCTTTCTGGAGAGGAATAACAGTTTCAGTGGCTGATCGAATATCCTTAAAAAAGAGCAAAGCAGTTGATTTATGGGGATCATCCGGTAGCGTTTTTAAACGCACTTTTGAAATAAAGCCCAGGGTTCCCTCAGAGCCTACCAGCAGATGACTTAAAATATCAATTGGTTTTTCATAATCGATCAATGCATTCAGCGAATAGCCCTGGGTGTTTTTTCTCGTGTATTTGTCCCGAATTCTCTCATGGAGTCGCTTGTCGTTTTGAATGCGCTCCTTCAGTTTGAGCAGCCCTGCATGA
The DNA here is from genome assembly GCA_034716895.1 of Candidatus Neomarinimicrobiota bacterium. Classification (NCBI taxonomy): domain Bacteria; kingdom Pseudomonadati; phylum Fidelibacterota; species Fidelibacterota bacterium. Next base: position 7,063 of record JAYEKW010000173.1, on the reverse strand, counting down.
ATACTTGGAGATTGAGCCAACAATTGAGCATCAGAATCTTTATCAATGGTATCATAGGTTTGGCCGTTTGGTAAAATAAATCTTACGGAATCCATGGTATGATAGGCATTGTCCTTGACCCCGCAGCACATACCACTGGCATTGTTGGCAATGATGCCTCCAATCATGGCAGCATCAAGTGAAGCCGGATCAGGTCCGATCTTCTGACCATAAAGCGCTAATCGCCGATTCACCTGAGATCCTATGAGTCCAGGTTCCAACTGAATTGTGCCTCGTTCCTTATCAAAAAAGAATTCCTGCCATTTTCGGCTGACTTCCACCAAAATGCCATCGGTGATGGATTGCCCTGAAAGGGAGGTTCCAGCAGCCCGGAAGACCAGTGGTAACTTAACACGTTGCGAATAGGCAAATAGATCGATGATCTCCTGCTCATTTACAGGCTGCACCACCACTTCCGGTATCAGCCGATAAAAACTGGCATCCCTGGCATAACTATGTCGGTCGATCAAACGACCCTTGATACGATCTTCTGGTAGAATCTGTTTTAGATCTTCAATAATTGACATGGTTCCCTCTTCATTATCTAATACCGTTTAAATCTATCCTTTTCCCATTTTCTGGGATTATTAACAATGTATTTTTTGATTCGTTTTAATGATCTGTCATTTTTCACCAAATGATCATAAAATCGTGATTGCCAGCCAAAATCCGATTCAATTTTTCGGGCATTTTGGGTAACAACCGATTTGTAAGAACCTACAATTGACGAAATGCTATTTTGACCCTGATTTTGAAATCTGTTTTTGCCAATATTGGGTTGTTTTTGTGACGGTGGTTGTT
>JAYEKW010000173.1:0-6123 GCA_034716895.1 Candidatus Neomarinimicrobiota bacterium | reverse complement strand
GTCCTGATAACGGTGGTTGTTGTCCTGATAACGGTGGTTGTTGTCCTGATAACGGTGGTTGTTGTCCTGATAACGGTGGTTGTTGTCCTGATAACGGTGGTTGTTGTCCTGATAACGGTGGTTGTTGTCCTGATAACGGTGGTTGTTGAGACAAGGCATGCCTTGTCTCTACCGTTGTATTATCATTATCCATAAAATTGTTATTAGCGACCCCATCAAAATATGGTTTGGCGATTTCGATAATTCCGTGGATATGATTTGGCATCACAACAAATTCACCCAAATATACGAATGGAAAATGATCTGGAATACTGGACCAATTCCGGTATGCCAATTTTCCAATATCGTTTAAAATCATTTTCCCGAATTCTATATCACCAAAATAGGGTCGGCGGTTTTTGGTGCAGATGGTAATGAAATATTTTCCATCCCAAGAATAATCCCAATTCTGCAATCGGGTTGATTCTGTCCGGTATTTATTGATGAATAATCCCACTAATCTACCTAAACTTATGGTTATTTTGATGCATCTCTGGGTACAATTCGTCCGTTATTATGTAGTTCATCAGTGCGGATCATCAATATCTAATTATTTTTCTGTTTTCGTGCATATTCATCGTGCATGAGGTGAACCAATCCATCTGCCAAACCAAATTGGGGCACGTATATGTTTTTAATATTACCCCACTCCATGATGGTGCGAAATATTTTTGAGGCATGCACAATGACATCGGCTCGATCTGGACGGAGATGCATAATTCGTATCCGTTCTTCCATTGAATAACTATTCAACAGCGCGTCTATCTCTATCAATTCAGTAAATGCGATGGGTTTTCCGGAAGCCTTATTTGCCAAACGGAACATCTTATTCATATTGCCCCCGGATCCTATTGCTTCCAGTTCCAAATCCTCCGGTTGATGCAGGTCTACCCAGGACTGCATATCGGTCCAACTTGAGCTTTCCACCTGTTTATTTAGAAGCCGAACGGTTCCGATGGGGAATGATTTTGAAATGAGTCGCTGACCCTGGGCAAAAAAGGTTAATTCTGTGCTCCCCCCTCCAACATCAATGTACAGATAGGCACGGTCTGGCTGCATCGATTCAGCAATATGTGAGGCGAAAATAACTTCTGCTTCCTGGCCACCATTGATGATTTCAAGATTCAGGCCACTCTCCTGACGAATTCTCTTACATATTTGCTTCCCATTGGACGCTTCGCGCATGGCTGAGGTTGCGTACGCTAGATAATCTTCAGGTTTATAGGCTTTTAAAAGGTGGGCAAAGGCAGTCATTGTGGAAACCAGCTGGTCCGCCTTTTCTTCTGATATCTGTCCTTGAGAAAAGACATCCTCCCCCAGCCGGATGGGCATCCTCACCAAAGATTCTTTGGTGAAAACACAGTATTCGCCTGAAGTCATGACTCTTGATAACAACAAGCGCACGCCATTAGAACCAATATCGATGGCCGCGTAGGGTATGCTGGAATCAGGAATCCAACTCTCCCTGGGATCTCGTTTCTCAACCCGGAATTTTTTAGTGTTCTTTGGCATTTAGATTTATTTCAGATTTTTTTTAGTTAAATAATGGAGAATTGAGCCTCTTTTGCCCACTATCTGTGACCAGGATTTCACCTTAAACTCGATTCCAACAACTGCGGATGTTGGCATGGCATCACGAAATTTATCACATAAATGCCAGGCCAGAGCATTAAAGGTTGGATTATGCCCGAACAACATGAGCGTATTTACATTTTGATCCACTGCGGCGATGATTTGCATGGCTCTTTCTATACCACCAAAATGATATAGGGGCTCTTTCAATATGATTTCAGATTCATCATAGTTTAGCGCTGTGGCAAATATTTTGGCGGTCTCATAAGCGCGACAGGCCGGGCTGGATAGTATGAGGTCAACCTGTTCCAATTTTTGGGACAGATGCCTGGAAATGAGCGTGGCTTTCTCAACCCCGTAATCAGCCAGACAACGATTAAAATCCGAATTGTCCTCGGCATATTCAACCGCTTTGGAATGGCGAACGATATATAGTTTTTTCATGTCCTGTCACCTCATATTGAATGGCAAAACATAGTATAAATTGATTGGGTTTGGTAGGAAAAACAAATTTGCTTTACAGAAAAGGGTTAAAACAACTATTGGACAGATATGGAAAAATGGGGACTGTAGAGACGTAGCATGCTACGTCTCTACATAATCATAAAATATGATGTCTGTCTATATGACTCCGAATTTTTTTCCCACAGTAATAAAAGCATTGATGGCCTTATCCAAATGCTCGCGGGTGTGGGCTGCACTGATCTGTACGCGAATCCGGGCTTCACCCTTGGGAACCACCGGAAATGAAAAGCCTATCACATAGATACCCAACTCCAACATGGCAGCAGCCATATCCTGGGCTAGTTTCGCATCCCCCAGCATAATGGGGACAATGGGATGTTCACCAGCCTTTATGTCAAAACCTGCATCTGTAATTTTTTGTCGGAAATATTCAGTATTTTTTACGAGCTGCTCCCTCAGATCAGGTGTTTCTGATAAGAGGTCAATAACTGCAATACTGGCTGCAGTGATGGCTGGTGCCAATGTATTGCTGAATAAATAGGGTCGGGAACGCTGACGCAACATATCTACTATTTCCTGACGGGCAGCTGTAAAGCCACCGCTGGCTCCTCCCATGGCTTTACCCAGAGTTGAGGTAATAATATCCACACGACCCATGGCTCCCCGAAATTCATAAGAACCGCGACCGGTAGGGCCGAAAAATCCTGTAGCATGAGAATCATCAACATGGACCAGAGCATCATATTTATCAGCCAGATCACAGATCTCATCAATTTTGGCTACATAACCATCCATTGAAAAAATGCCATCAGTGGCGATCAACCGGGTACGAGCACTCTGGGTTTCTTTCAGGATGGCTTCCAGTTCTTCCATATTGCTATTCGCATAACGGTAACGCTTGGCCTTGCACAACCTTACGCCATCAATGATGGAGGCATGGTTCAATTGATCTGAGATTATGGCATCTTCAGGACCGAGAATAGTTTCAAACAAGCCACCATTGGCATCAAAACAGGAGGAATACAGGATGGCATCATCCATTCCCAGAAATGTGGCGACCTTGGCTTCCAATTGTTTGTGGATACTCTGGGTACCACAAATAAACCGGACCGAGCTAAGACCAAAGCCCCATTTTTCCAATCCATCCTGAGCAGCTTTGATGAGAGTGGGATGATTTGAGAGGCCAAGATAATTATTGGCACAAAAATTTAATACTGACGTTCCAGCTACCTGGATTTCAGCGCTCTGCTGGGACTCGATAACACGTTCTGCTTTATACAGGCCAGCCGATTTGATCTCACTCAGTTCTTGATTTAAACGTTCTTTAGTTGTGTTCATAACGACTCCTGATCTCGGGAATTAAATAGTCTGAAAAAGCCTTGCTCAAATTATGAATAGCCGACCAGCCCCAATCATGGCGAGCTTGATCATCATTTATGTCTGCAGGCCAACTATCGATTATGGATTGACGATTGTCATTGATCACAAATTTGATATCTGCCTCTGGGTAATACTCCTTTAGTTTGGCGAAGAATTCTCCGGCCGAAGGGTTAAAAGCTTTAATGTTGTAGACGGTCTGGGTCAGGGCGTCCTGAGGAGCGGCCATGAGCATTTCAATAGAAAGAATGGCATCGGTCATGGTCATAAATGGAATAGTAGCATCCTCACGAACAAAACAATCGTAATGCTCCCCTTTTGCAGCAGCATGGATCATCTCCGGTGCATAGTCACTGGTACCGCCGGCGGGTAAGGTTTGAGCGCTGATTATCCCCGGAAAACGAATGGCCCGAAAATCAACCAGACCACTGGAATCGTTGGCAGACAGACGCTTAAAATAATGGCTGTAATAATCTCCCAGACTTTCACAATACAATTTATTGCAACCATACATAGTTTGTGGATAGCGGTAATCATCTTCATGGATGGCACCCGCTTCAAATTTCTCATTCAGCGATGGCAAACCGTATACAGCAATAGAACTTGGGAAAAAGAATTTTACCGACTTCCCACGACTTTGAGCCTGCTCCATGGCCAGATCCAACAGGTTGAGAGTACCATCCACATTAACTTCATGCGCAATTACCGGTGAAAATTCTGCTCGTGTGCTGAGCAAAGCTGCCATATGGTAAATAGCTTCGATCTCATATTGGGCATTGATCCGATCCAGCAGATTCTTATCCAGAATATTCCCCACCAGACAATCCTGAGTACGCTCCTGCACAAATTCATCCGGCATACTCAAATCGACACCAATCAAATTGGCAATCCCCTCTTTATGTAAAGAGCGCACCAACCCATGACCGATCTCTCCGTTTACTCCCGTGATAAGAATGACAGTTTTACGCATTGATTCTCCAAAATATTTTTATTGCAAAGTGTATCCTTTGGCTTTACTCAGAACAAACTTCGGGTGCCAAATTTTGATGGTCTCGCAAAAACGACCCCTCGCAGAGCGCGCAGAGCGTTGTATTGAGTTCATCGAAATGACGCGATGTGTTGTTATATATGGTTTTAGGCTTATTCACTATATGTGGTTGTATTTAATGGTTTTAGGGCACATTTTATGAATTCTCAGATACTTCTAGCGGTTTCGTCAAATTTTTAATAAAGCGGGTTAAATATAAAAAGTCCCCGGCTAAGATTAGCATAGGGGACTTTTAGATAGTGAAACAAAGGTTAGAAGACTTTATTCGGTGACAGCTTCGTCCTTATTCAGATATTCATTGATGGCTTCATTGAAGGTTTCCAGAGCTTTGACTGGTAGCGCATCAATGTTATCATTGATACGACGGATCACCATGCGGGTGCTGCTGGCGTTGGTCTTAACAGTAGTAAGCTCCTTAGACATAATGCCCAGAGATTTGTCAAGACCGATCTCAGAAGAATCTATCCGACTGGCAAATATGTCAATAGCATTACTCAAAGAATCGAGGTGAAGTGCCAAATCCACCAGAGCTGCTCGATCCTCCATTAAAAGGGTATCAAGAATCGTAGAGATATTGGCTGTCATCTCCGCAATCAGCTCAGCCTTTTGGATTTCGCCATGTGCCTGAACATAGTCAACAGTTGCCAGGTTGAATTTTGCTGCACCACCTTCAGTGGGAATAAAGCTCATGGTTGAGCATGATCCCAGGATCAGTGCGCTAAGTACAATTGTCATAGTAACTAGTCTGTTCATTTGAAGCCCCTTGTAAGTGAAAAATCCTAATTTGAAAACTTGCTGTTGCAATCTGCCGTACTTGTCCAATTTTTGGGAAAATAGGGTTTGTCTCAGCCAAGTCAAGGGAAAAGCAGAAACTGTACCAGTGTATGAATGTTTTTATCCACAGATTCACACAAATTGATGTATTTAATAAAAATATTGATCCTTTCAAGCAGCATGGGAGAACAGAGGGGGGGGTTAAGCCCAAGTAATGAACATAGGTTTTATACCCGAGGACTTCCCCTCCCCGGATCGTTGCACGATCCGACCCTCCCAAGGGAGGGTGAATTCTTGCCACCATACCAACACTTCACCAAGCAAACAGCAATGTAACAGCAAGAATACTCTCCCCCTCCGGGGGAGATGTCCGACCTGCCACGGCGTAATTTCATAGAAAAGAAGACGGGAGGACAGAGGGGGGCGCCTGGCTTGGCATTAAGCCCAAGCCTACAGCCATCAAATCCAGGCTACGTGCCTAATGATCAACCCTCCCCTGATCGTTGCACGATCCGACCCTCCCAAGGGAGGGTGAATTCTTGCCACCATACCAACGCTTCACCAAGCAAACAGCAATAAAGCAGGAGGAATACACTGGCTTTTCAAAATTTGTGAAATTCGCGAAATTCGCGGTTCGCTTTTAGATTGATCATTCCAATAGAAAATCCAGCTTTTCAACAAAGTCACCTTCAGCACTGGCTTTTACCGTGAAGTATCGCTTTTCTGGGCTGGATTGCATGCCCAGGAATTCTAATTGGGAATCATCAACCCAGCATTCATAGCTACCTGGTGGGATTTCCATGGAGTAGTAGGAGCCGTCTGCAAAGGTTCTCAGGGTGGTTTCAAAG
>JAYEKW010000172.1 GCA_034716895.1 Candidatus Neomarinimicrobiota bacterium | reverse complement strand
GAAAAGTATTAAAGTTATGAACAAGGTCATTTTAAACAGTATTATTTGTATCTGTGAGTGATAATTTTTGATAAGCATATATTTTATTAAACTTTGTGTCTTGGTGACTTAGTGGCTATGAATTATTCAGGTTAATTGGATTGTGATATAAAAAGTACTTTTATCGGGTGAAATAATATCGTTTATTGATTTCGCTGCTTGAAAATTGGGGGCGACCTGGCTTCGACGGGATGACGAAGACCATTGGCTGCATGTAGTGTTTTCCCGAGATCACTCAAAAAAATTGGACGCCTATTATAAATGGCGAATCTAACTACGCACTAGCTGCTTAATTAAATAGCAGCTCGTTCCTTCTCTGCTCTTGCCCATTGGCAGGGTCTGGGGCGTCGCTAAAATGGGATCGGAACCTGATATGTCAGCGGTCAGGATCTTAAATTTAGTTGAATAGTCGTTAACAGATCCAGTCCGAAGGAGCTCTGACGGCGAAATTAAAGTTCGGAATAAACATGTAGATGTTAATCGGCTTTGCATTGCGGACGGGAGTTCGATTCTCCCCGCCTCCACCAGGCTTCGTTCGAATGGAATGAGAATGAAGCCTGCCACGGCATAGCTGAACCCCGCCAACGGCGGCGGTGAAGCGACGACGGGTATTCCTCTGTCCCATACCACTAAACATTCGAACTACGCCCTGGCGAGCCAGAGAAGCTTTCAATATGAGTAATTTTCATTATGTCTACATATTAGTTAGCGAAAAATATCCGGATAAACACTACACAGGCCTCACTATTGACCTCACAACAAGGTTAAAGAAACATAACCATGGTGAAGTCAAACATACCTCAAAATTTAAACCATGGAAAATTGAGACTGCAATCTCTTTCAGAAACCGTGAAAAGGCTGCAAATTTCGAGACATATCTTAAATCACACGCGGGTACAGCATTTGCCAGCAAACACTTTTAGACCTTTCGTTCCAACTACACAAACTTTTTGTCCCTCGCCCTAAATTATGAGACAACCCACTTAACCTGAATTATTCATGAACTATTGCCACGAAGACACTAAGTCACGAAAAGTATTAAAGTTATGAACAAGGTTATTTTAAACAGTATTATTTGTATCTGTGAGTGATAATTTTTGATAAGCATATATTTTATTAAACTTTGTGTCTTGGTGACTTAGTGGCTATGAATTATTCAGATTAAGTAATACCACTCAGTATCTACTGCGATAACAGTAATATTCAGTGAACACATAAAGCCAGTTGATAAGTTTCATCAATAAGAACTATATATACTGCTATAACAGTAAATATCATGTGTTATTGAATATTATTCTTGTAGCTAAGACCATGAGCGCATACATTTACCGCCATGACAGCAATTAATGAATTACATCAAATAATATTTTTTCATAGAAAACAAGCTCAGCTGAGTCGGGAAGAACTGGCTGAATTGGCTGGTGTTGGTAAAACAGTCATATACGATCTTGAGAATGGCAAAAAGACTGTTAGATGGTCAACAATAACAACAGTTCTTCACGCATTGAATATAAAAATACAATTTCAAAGCCCTTTAATGGACGAATATGAGAAAATCTCTAATAAAAATACATAACGTTAGAGCTGGAATTCTAAAAGAAGAAAGCCAAACGCATTATCTTTTTAATTATGATCTGGAATACGAAGGTCCACCGATATCCCTTACCATGCCGGTAAGAGAAGAGGTCTATGAATTTAAATCATTTCCTCCATTCTTTGATGGTTTATTGCCGGAAGGAATACAACTCGAAGGGCTATTGAAAATGTACAAAATAGATAAAAAAGATTACTTCCAACAATTATTAGTAACCGGGCTGGATTTAGTAGGTGCTGTTACAATAGAAAAAATCAATAGACCTGATGAATAAATGTCCTATCACATATGAGATATGCCAGGACAAATACAGTATACCGGGTCTTGCAAAATTATCACCGCGTTTATCTAACTTAACTGAACTCCCATTCACAGCACAAGAACAAAGGCGCGAAGCAGCTTTAAGATCTGGCAAAATGTCAATACAGGGTGTTCAGCCAAAACTAAGTGCGAAGCTATCTGTCAAGCATCAGGAATTCCAGATAGTAGACAACCGTGGTACCTTTATTATAAAACCCCAAAGCGAAATATTTACAGAAGTTCCGGAAAATGAAGATCTAACAATGAAAATGGCCAAATCGTTCGGAATTGAAGTTCCGCTAACCGGTTTGGTATATTCTAAAGATGGAAGCCTAAGCTATTTTATTAAGCGCTTTGACAGATATGGCAAAAATAAAAAATACCATGTAGAAGATTTTGCACAGCTAACCAATAACACAAGAGAGACTAAATATAATTGGTCAATGGAAAAGCTTATTCCCGTAATTGAAAATTATTGTACATTTCCGTTACTTGAAAAGAGAAAATTATTTCGAAGAGTGCTATTTTGCTTTCTAACGGGAAATGAAGATATGCATCTGAAAAATTTCAGCTTGATAACACGCAAAAATAAGATCGAGCTAAGCCCGGCTTATGACCTGCTCAATTCTACAATTTCAATAGATAAAGCAGTTGAAGAAATGGCTTTGCCCATGGCAGGGAAAAAAAGAAGAATCAACCAAGCGGATTTATTTGAGTACTATGGTAAAGATAGATTAAGATTAACTGAAAAAACAATACTGTCGGAAATACAAAACCTGGTCGACAAAAAAGCTGGAATAGAAGATTTGATTAAGATCTCTTTTTTATCCATAGCTATGAAAGACAAGTACTCCGATTTAATTATGGAAAGATATAGGAGATTGGCTGAATAGAGCCAGCAGTCTATCAAGCATAGTGAACACCATTGAGGCCATGCCATTAACAATATTCGAACTACGCCCGAACAGACTACCCCTGTTGCGCCTCTAACTTTTGTTTCAAGTGTTGAAGTTTCTTGAAAGCCGTGTTATCCTGAAAGGTGTTTGCAATAGCTATCGGTTCTCCATCAGCATCCCTGAGCAAGATAAGAGAGACCAGGACTGGAAATACCTTGCCCTCCTTTGACCAGCATTCACTCTCCACTTTTTGGATCAGAATCTTATTATGGCATAATAAAATGATCTTATCATGTTGCTTATGGTTCCCAGCCGGAATGACCACCTTAATCGGCTTCCCCTGCAAATCTGCACGCTCCCAGCCAAATAAAGCTTCAGCAGCTTGATTTATCTGGATAACCTTCCCTGTGAGATCTTCAATAATTATGGGATCAATAGATTCCTGAAACAACATTTCCGTCTCAAATAACTTGTTTGTCCCGGTTCCTTCATGGGAACTAGCGATCTGTCTTGAGATCGTTACAACTCGACTCGGAATTTCTTCGGAATCCATTATTTGGAACATGGTTATCTGAGTCCTGAAATGTTTACCCGATTTTGACCATCTGCGACTCTCAACATTTTGTACGACCTCCCCCGCTTTACACTTCTCCAGAAGTTCATTAGCTTGGGCTTGTTGATCTTCTGGAACCAGTGATAATGCCAGCTTTCCGATCAGGGCACTTTTCTCCCATCCATAAAGAGTCGCTGCAGCTGTATTGAAATCTACGATTTCACCACTCATGTTTTCCAAGATAACCGCATCCGGAAGCTTGAGATAGGAATTGAGTAGATGAGAATAAACTCGAGATGACTGCTCATTTCTGGATTTTTCATGCTCCATAATGGCTACCCCGGCAGGCTCCTCCCGAACATTAGTTAACAGATGAAATGAGAGTTCAACTTCTCGAATTATGGACTGGCGTGTCGTGCTCCGTATTGACAGGCTTTGTGCCAATCCGTCTCCAAGACAGTCAGTGAGTGCAGCCTCATAAGCCGTCTGATCATCTTTAACAATGAAAGTGCTACCAGGTTTCCCTGTGATCTTCTCATTCGACCAACCATACGCCTGCTCCGCTTTGGCGTTGATCATGGTGACAGTTCCTGTTAAATCCACAATAATGACGGGGTCATTTGACCGAAGTAGAACTTCCTGAGATCTTTTTAGTGCTTTTTCTGCCAGTGTAATTGACGGCAACAACTGCATAAATGAGACCGTTCCATAGATCAGGTCATTCTGATCTCGAAGCGGTGCACTATGCATGACGACGGGTATCTGATCACCTGTTTTGGACCAGTGGATCATCTCATATCCAACAAGCTCCTCCCCGGCCAATACATTTCCAATGATAGCATCATGATCTCTCCTTGCTTCCAGCGGTAAAATAGATTTGATCGGTTTGTCTATCAGTTCCTCTAAAGACCAACCATAAAGTTCAATCGCATGGTTATTCATTTCAATGATAGTGCCTCGTGTATCAGTAATGATCACGGCATCGGGTACTTTTGAAAAAAGCTCGATTTGTTTTTTCAAAGAAGCCCGTTGTTTGGCAACTTCTGTAACATCTTTGACAGCTAAAAAGGTGACCACTATATTCTCTGCTTGAAGTAGAAACTGTTTTGCGTTTAGCTTCAGAGTTCTTTCTCCCAGACCCGTAAAATATGCCTTTATTTCATAATTCTTCGCACTCCCTGTGCTTGAGATTTTGTACTCGAGCAACTCGTGGAGAGCTGGAATATTCCACTGAGTTTTATTGAGATCATAAATCGATTCTTCAATAACGTCCTGAGCTTTTAAGTAAAAATGTCCGTAAAAAGCGTTATTAGCACTCAGCACCCGATTGCGCATATCCAGGATCAGGAAAGGCTCGTGGATCACAGCCTGAATTGCAGTTGAAGATTCATCTGAGGAGTTAAGGGTTGTGATCTTATCGAAACGTTTGTCTATATCAAAGACAACCATCCCCAATCCAGAGTTTAGTTTGAAAGCGGCAACTTCAAATGCGACAATATTGTCTCCGCGTGTAGCATGATCTCGCCAGCGAACCGGTTGATTCGTGCGAATTACATCATGCAACAATTCAAACCGGTTACTTCTGTACATATTGGGCAGCAGATCTTTAATATCACTCCCAATCTTCGCTGTATGCTCAGTACCAAGAATTTCGATGGCTATTTCATTCATCCCGATCAGAAATAGCTTTGAATCAAAAACAAGAAAACCTTCTGTGGCATTGTCAGCGAATGATTCATATAGTTCAGCCCGACTAACACTCTCTTTGGTATTATTCCGATTGATCAATTTCACAGAATCATCATCCTCTTCAGTAAAACACTATTAAGCTATTGAGATAATCTATCCCAACATGGAAATATTGTGATGTAAGCAGGCAATACGGTGACTTGGAATGGATCATCTGGCCGTATTATGATCATCGTGATGCATAACAAATTCCTTAACCCAGCAAATTCTTTCCCAGACTAAGTAACATGATCAGAAGTAAATAGATCCACCATCTGGTAAATGTAAATGTACTGCTAATAGTCGGCCGTCTGTTTGTATCAACGTGATAAGTTTCCATGTCCATCTCCCACATTTTGTTCATCCATGCATGACTATACCTGACATCAAATCCGATGGAAGGCGAGCGCCAATTGTTCAACTTGCATGCCATATCAATAAGTCAACGCAGAAGTCTGTGTCTATTGAACTTACAGCATTGCTGTTTGGGAATTATTTGTACAGTCGTGCAAGATTTGCCAGAAGATGGAAATATTTACAGGGTAATATCATATTCACGTCCAAGGGCGCATTGGGAACGGAATATGGTATAATGTGTTGGTTAACAAACAGGATATCAATAATAAGCAGACAAAGAGATATTCAAACAGGTTCCGGGTTCACCGTAATTATACTTATAACCAGAGACCAGATCATATCCGTCATCAAAAGTCTGTCTCCCGTAGCGTGTAAAGCGTAGGGTGATATTTTGAACCTATGCGCGCCCTCTGAAGTACAAATGATATTATTCGAAGAAGGACACCAACAATCCGTGTCTGCTTCCAGGCATGCAAGTCATAAAATAAATAAACCCTGCCACAGAGGACAGGGTTTATTGTGACAATATTTCTCTTACTTACTTGATAAAGAAGTGTACTGCATCCTGAGCATAGGCCGATAATGGATCACCGATCATCCAGCCAAAAAGCAATGGGACAGCAAGTATGACCAGTAGTATAGTCACATTCACTGGTGGGTTGTGAATGGTATCAGGAATCTCCATTTTTCCAAAATACATGGCTTTCACTACGCGCATGTAGTAGTAAAGTGAGATCACACCATTCACTAATCCGATCAGAGCCAGCCAGAAAAACATATCTCCATATTCGATGAGTGCTCTGAAAAGGTAAAATTTCGCGACAAAACCACCAGTGGGAGGTAAACCCGTCAGAGAGAACATAAAAATAGCCATGATCAGCCCCAGTACTGGAGCCTTGTAACCCAGAGACTTGTAGTCCTCAATATCTTCCGTATTGAAAGCATTTTTAACATGAATAGCTACAAAAAATGCTCCCAGATTCATGAGCATATAAATAGCAGCATAATACAGGACTGCTGCAATTCCGGTTTGATCAGCGACAACCACACCCAGCAGCATATAGCCAGCATGGGCAATACTTGAATAAGCCAGCATCCGTTTAATATTGGTCTGTTGCAGAGCGATCACATTTCCCACGGTCATGGACAATATGGATAAGATACTGATCACAGCCTGCCAATTCATATTTTCAAGCGCAGACCAGGCCTCCAGGTTCGGATTGCCGGCATTTGAAAATGCCACGTTGAAAAAGCGAATAATAATGGCAAAGCCCGCTGCTTTGGGGGCTACTGATAAAAAGGCAGTAATCGGGGCCGGGGCGCCTTCATAAACATCAGGTGTCCAAAAGTGAAAAGGTACTGCTGCGATCTTGTAACCAAAGCCAACCAGCACCATGAGGAGGATTAATAGCAGGAGAGCAGGTGATGTTGACCCAGCAGACAAGGCGGCCTGGATCTCAAAGATATCTGCACTACCGGTAAGACCATAAAGCAGTGAGAACCCATACAGCAATATTCCCGAACTAAAGGCACCAAACACTACATATTTGATGGAAGCTTCATTGGAGCGTATCTGCTCCTTCAGGTAACCGGAGAGCAGATAACTCATGATGCTGACCATCTCAAGTGCGATATAGATACTAAGCAGGTGTGTGGCTGAAACCAGGAAGAACATACCCAGAACCATGGTCAGGATCAGCACATAGTACTCCCCCACTCGGCGATCCTTTAATTCATTCGAGTTAAAGGACATCCACATCACCAGCATTGCACCAATACTGATCAATATTTTAAGAAATCTGGAAAAGCCATCAACAGCCAACATATTGCTGAAGATACCAGTCGAAGTTGAGACATCCTGACCGAACAAGGCGAGCGTAACCAGTGCCAGCCCCCCCAGCGCCAGATAGCCTGAACGAATCGAGGTTTCTGCTTTCTGGAAAAGGTCAAAAATAATAACCAGCAGCAAAATCCCGGTGAGCAGTATTTCAGGAATGAAATAGGATAGATCTGTTACGATTTGATTCAGATTCATAAGAATATCCTATTCAGCTACAGTCCAGCAACCATTCCGGCGGCTTTAACAACCTCGACCAAATGATTCAACGAGCTGCTCATCAGATTCAACATGGGGGTGGGATAGACGCCCAGGAAGAAAGTGATAATGGCCAGGGGAATCAGGGCAAACAGTTCGCGATTATTGATCTCTTCCAGCTTCTCATATTTACTGTTAAGCTCACCCATGAATATCCGCTGATAAGCCCACAAAAAATACCCGGCATTCAGTACGATACCCACTGTGGCGAAGATAGTGATCCAGGTAAAAACCGGGAATGCACCAATAAAGCAAAGTGCTTCTGAAATAAATCCGGAGAATCCAGGTAAACCCAGACCAGCAAAGAAAGCCATGGCTGTGACCCCGGCATAGATGGGAACCACCTTGGCAATACCACCAAAACCTTCAATATCCCGATGATGAGCTCTATCATAAACGACACCAACCAGCATAAAGAGCATCGCTGATATGGTACCGTGATTAAACATTTGAAAAACAGCTCCATTCATCCCGGCAGGTGTAAGAGCAGCCATACCCAATAGGACAAAACCCATGTGGGAAACCGATGAGTAGGCTACCATTTTCTTCAGATCCCTTTGTGCCATAGCTGCCATGGCGCCATAGATAATATTGATCAAACCCAGAATCGCCAGGGGCAGGGCAAACCAGATGGCGGCTTCCTTAAGAATTGGAAAGCTGATACGTAAAAATCCGTATGTCCCCATTTTCAGCAGGACACCGGCCAGGATCACGGAGATTGCTGTGGGTGCTTCAACGTGAGCCAGTGGTAACCAGGTGTGAAAAGGAAAGATGGGTACTTTAATGGCAAAACCGATGAAGAGCAGGATAAAGATCACCTTCCCCGCATTCATCCCCAGCAAAACGGCTTTCCCAAATTCAGCAGATTGCTCCGCCAGGATCAACATGTTAAAGGTATGGGGTTCTGAAATAAAGTAGAGTGCCAGCATTCCCAACAACAGGAGCACTGAGCCAAAAAGAGTGTACAGGAAGAATTTAATAGCAGCATATTCGCGTTGCGGTCCACCCCAGATCCCAATCAGGAAATACATGGGTAGGAGCATAACCTCCCAAAAAATGTAGAACAAAAAGAAATCCAGTGAAACGAAAACACCCATCATGCCTGCGTCAAGCAGCAAAAATAGAGCGAAATAGCCTTTCTGAGCCTTATCGATGTTCCATGAGGTGAATACAGCCAGAAAACTTAGCAGAGCTGTTAAAAGCACCATGGGAGCACTGAGTCCGTCAATTCCCATGAAATATTCGATATTGAAATCAGGGATCCAGGCATAATGTTCAACCAGCTGTACATCGGCAGTTGAGAAATCAAAGACCTTTAAGATCCAGATAGCCAGGATCAGCTGAAGACCGGTTATGGCAGCAGCACCCCAGCGAATCCAATTCAACTTTTCTTTGGGGACCAATGCAATGACCACTGCACCAAAAATGGGCAGAAAGGTTACAATGCTTAGTAGATGATTTTCCATAGCGTTACTCGACTCCTTCAGTCCTAGAATACATTGACGGCAAACAACAGCGCTGCGCCGATCAGTACAAAAATAAGATAATTTTGAATTTTACCAGTTTGGATGAACTTCAGCGTCCAGCCCAACCATTGAAAGATGACACCGGAAAAGTTTACGGCACCATCAACGATGAGATCATCAGCCAGGCCAACCCCTTTGGAAGCTCGTTTAGTATTTCGACCCCAGCCATTGATCAGGTAGTGATCATAAAAGTCCATATCAAAACGACCAACTGCGTCGCACCCCTTTAAAAAGGGTCGGATGATGCCGTTGATGTAAAATTCATCCATGTACCATTTGTTAAATGAGCCGCGGTAGAGGGCTCCCAGTTTAATAGCCAGTTTTTCGGCTGATATTTTACCCAGCAGGTACACCAGAACAGCCAGTAAAATACCTAAACCAGCCACCACAATTGAAGTTATCATGGCAGGAACATGAGCTTCATGTAAACCATGTTCAAAATGTTCCAGATCGAAAGCAGGTCCTGTTGTAACCGCACTTTCTGGTGATTGAACAACTGAAGTGAACCAACCATGATCCGAGATCGGATTCACGGAAGGCAAGGTGAAGATTATGAATAAAGACATTACAGCCAACACCACCAGTGGAATGGTCATAGCTTTGGGAGATTCTTTAATATACTTAAATATCCTGGGCTGTTTGGCTTCACCGTAGAAAGTCATAAAGATCAGTCGAAACATGTAAAAAGCAGTAATGGCAGCAGCGCCAAATCCGAAGACAGGTAACAGCCAGGCCAGATGCAGATGAGCCAGCCAGCCATCATGCACGTTTGCGGCATAGGTCCAGGTCCCGGCAAGAATGGCATCTTTACTGAGAAAACCGGAGAATAGGGGGATACCGGAAATTGCTGCAGTGGTTACCATGAACACACCAAAGGTAATGGGCATCTTGGTTCGTAAACCACCCATATTGCGCATATCCTGAGGATCTGTTTCATGATCTTTAAGTTTATGCAGACTATGATGCATGGCATGGATCACAGAACCGGAAGCCAAAAACAGGGCACCCTTGAACATGGCATGAGTTACCAGATGAAAAAATCCAGCCACATAGGCACCTGTGCCCAGGGCCATGATCATATAGCCCAATTGACTGACTGTTGAGTAAGCCAATACTTTTTTTATATCGTTCTGAGTGATGGCGATAGTAGCAGCATAAATGGCTGTAAAACCACCTACAAAGGCAATGGTGGCCATGGCATCAGCAGTAAGAAAGGGAAAGATTCGAACAGTGAGATATACACCGGCTGCAACCATGGTTGCAGCATGAATCAATGCAGAAACAGGTGTAGGACCTTCCATGGCATCGGGTAACCAGACGTGTAGGGGAAATTGAGCCGATTTTCCCACAGCTCCCAAAAACACCAGAATACCGGCGATGGTCAACAATTTGTGAGGTTCAATCCCGCCAAAAAGCATCCCAGCGTTGGCAGCCCACATTCCATCATGGATCCGTTCAGCGATCAATTGAAAATTAAAGGTTCCCAAAACGGTAGCAATAATCAACATGCCCGTGAACATTCCGATATCACCGATACGATTGGTGATAAAGGCTTTTTTGCCGGCATCGGCAGCGGAATCCTTCTCCCACCAGTGCCCAATGAGCAGATAGGATGATAGTCCCACCAATTCCCAGAAGATGTAAATCATGAACAAGCTATTGGCCAACACGATACCATTCATTGAGAAAGTGAAAAGCCCCAGAAAGCCAAAATATCTTGAGTAACGCACATCGCCAGCCATGTAAGCGGTTGAATAGAGGTGAACCAAAGCTGAAATTATGGCTACCACATTGAGCATGATCACAGTGATATTGTCAATGTAAATTCCCAGGTCAATCTTGAATAAGCCCAGATCCAGCCAGCTTTGATGCAGCTCGAGACTAAAGTTTGGATCACCCCTGGATAGCATCATGACCAGCATCGCCAGAGACATGATCAAAGTACTGAATTGAATTCCAACTGAAACCCACTCCCCTTTCCGGTCTTCAAAGCGTCTACCAAAAAATATCTGCAGCACGAATGAGAGCAGGGGGAGGAACAGGATAAATAGTGCTAATTTAATCATATCAGCTGCACCTACTGTTTCAGGGCGTTGGCTTCATCAACATTGATGTGCCCGCGATCGTTGTAAAGGTTCAAGATAATAGCCAGGGCAACAGCAGCTTCTGCTGCAGCCAGCATAATGATAAATACCGAGATCAGATGTCCATCAAGATTATGAGTCACAAACTTTGAGAAAGCCACAAAATTGATATTGGCGGCATTCAGGATCAGCTCAACTCCCATGAGAATGGCTACTGCATTCCGACGGGTAACAACGGTGTACAAACCAAGGCTGAACAGGATAGCACTTAAAATGAGATACGAATTCAGATGATCCATTTACAGCTCCTTTCTGGCCAGGGTTGCTGCACCAATCAATGCTCCCAGCAGGAGCACAGAAGCGATCTCAAACAGGATCAGGTAGTCAGTAAACAACAATCTACCAATTCCGCTGACAGTCTCTTCAAAAGCCAGGGGCATGATCGACCCGGTCCAGTCATGGGGTAATACTGCCGTTAGAATGATAGTCAAAACACTCAATACAACTACCAGACCCAACCATTTTTGAACTGAACTTTGAGATATCCGGGCTGAACTGATCTTGTTGGTAAGCATGATCCCGAAAACAAGCAGAACCAGAATACCGCCCACATAAACAACGATCTGAGTCACAGCCAAAAAGTCTGCGTTAAGAAAAATATAGATTCCGGCGACTCCCAGAAAAGTTCCCATGAGGGCAAACACCGAATGGATCAGGTTATTCCCGAATGCAACCAGAGCGGCTGATGCAACGACCAGTACCCAGATCATCCAGAAAAGAAGATCAGCCATTTTCACTCTCCTTTGTGGCAGATACTTCAGGATCTACCGGTGTTTCAATTACTGTTGGATCGATACCAGGCTTTTCAGGCGCCTCATGACTCGCTTCCCTGGTAACAGATTCAAGCGGGATATCCACTTCCGTATCCGTTTTCGGAATAGCTGTTTCAGCAGGTGCAGAACTCCCAGCCACAGGGGACGCTTCCGGCATGGATGTTTCAACAGGTGCTGGATCTTCAGCAGTTGGGATCACTTTCGGTACGGGATCAGCCAAAGCTTCGGCTGTCACATTTCTATCAGGTTCCAGAGTGCTTTCAGTGGAAGCAGCTATATCCCGGGCTTCTTTTTCAGCCTTTTCCTCAGCAGCTTTGGCAGCGGCAGCCTTTTTGGCGGCCATGATCTCTGCTTTAGCTTTGGCTGCGGCATCCGCTTCTGCTTTGAGTCTTTGTCGCTCAGCCTCAGATACTTTTGAGAATTGATAGATCAATAAATTCTTGTCCCGCCAGCGTTGTTCCGGTGTAACATCTGTTTTCAAATTATCATTGCTGATAAACTGATAATCCGGAGTCATGGTGATACAATCCTCAGGACAAGGATGGGTACACAGATCACAGAACATGCACTCACTCATATCAATAATGAAGCTGGCAGTTAATAATTTTTTCTTGGTGCCATTGCTGGTGATGCCGAGATCATCATCGGGACCACCTTTATAAGTGTCAATATGAATACAATTAACCGGACAAGCTCGCTCACAAGCTTTACATCCAATACAATCATCAATATCCACAGTCAACTTGGAGCGGATGGTATTGTAAGTATCCAGTTCACCTACACCAATATTGCGCGTGGGAATGGGCCAGACCTCATCCGGGTATTGTAGAGTAACGTGTTCACGGGGTCGTACAAAATATCCCATGGTCACCTTCATCCCTTCTATGAGGGTTCCTACTGCATTGGTAATATTACTAAAATAACTCATCTATTTATCCTAAAATTGGATTTCACCAGTTAACCACATCCATACAGCAACACCCATCAGATTTACGATGGATATGGGTAAGATAACTTTCCAGCTCACATACATCAGCTGATCAACGCGTAAACGCGGGAAGGTCCATCGAAACCACATCAATAAAAAGATGATCGTCCCCGCCTTCATGAGCATCCAGAATAAACCGGGGGAGGCTAACCAGATCGCAAATCCAGGGAACAACCAGGCAGCAATTGTAATTGCCAGACCAATACCAAGCGGATAAATGGATAGGCGCTTGGCTTTTGCTTTCACAAAAACGGTCCACATGAGCGCTATCAGGGTCAGAATCGAAAACCCGATCTGCGCACCTGTATAGTCTGCAAAAGGACTCTGCCAACCACCTAGAAAAACAATGGCAACCAGAAAAGCAACCAGGGTAGCATTGGCGTATTCAGATAAGAAGAATAAAGCCCAGCGTAAACCAGAATATTCTGTCATAAAACCAGCAACCAGCTCAGATTCTGATTCCGGAATATCAAAAGGGGTACGATTGATCTCAGCAGTAGCCCCTATCAAATAAATAAAGGCTGCCAGGAATAGAAAAGGGTTATGAAAGATGAACCAGTTGGGAAGTGGCAATGGAATCCAATGAAACAGGTTCCCTACCCCACCTTGGGCTTGAACAATGGTCTGCATATTTAAACTACCCACAACTGCAACCACTGCGATGAGGGTAATACCTACGGGTATTTCATAAGAAATAATCTGGGCCGCAGAACGCATGGCGCCGTAAAGTGACCATTTATTATTGGAAGCCCACCCGGCCATGACGATGCCCAGCACTACAATGGATGAAATAGACACAACATAGAACAGACCAATATTCATATTGGCCGCCAGCAGCGTATCCGAAAAAGGAATAGCAGCAAAGGTAACCACCGAAGCCACCAGAATGACCCAGGGTCCGATCAGAAATAAGATCTTATCCGCTGACCTTGGAATAATATCCTCTTTCTGCAATAGTTTTAGTGCATCGGCAACCGTCTGTAGCGAGCCAAATTTCCCGACACGCATCGGTCCCAATCGAACCTGCATGAAAGCGGAGACTTTTCGCTCGAAATAGACCAATACGATGGCATTGACTGCCACAAAGACAAAGATCAATGCTGATACAACGAATAAAGACAGACCCCAGGCGATGGGATTTCCCAGCCCTGCTAAAATGTCAAAAGACAAAATCCAGTTTGCAAGTGATTGTATCATTTAGCGATCGATCTCCCCTAGTACAATGTCCAGACTACCGAGGATCGCAATTACATCAGAGATCATCCAGCCCTGGCCAATTTCGTTAATAACACTAAGGTTTGAAAATGCCGGTGAACGCATTTTAACGCGCAGGGGTACATTCTTGCCATTACTTACGATGTAGTAACCCAATTCACCCCGGGCATTCTCACTGCGAAAGTAAATCTCACCCTTTGGTGGCCGAATGCGGCGTGGAATGGCTGATTTGACATCACCTTCTACGGGAAGCTGGTCTAGAGCCTGGCGAATAATTCTGGCGCTTTCCTCCATCTCCCTAACCCGAACATAGTAACGATCCCAACTATCACCAATAGTGCCCTGAGCACCTTCTCCCAGCGGAATATCAAACTCAAAACGATCATAGATGGAATAGGGTTGGGTCCGGCGAATATCGATATTCACTCCGGAAGCTCTAAGACTGGGACCGGTCACTCCGTAATTAATAGCTACTTCAGGGGTCATGACCCCGATATCAGCAGCTCTTTCAATAAAAATCTTATTTCCGGTGAGAATCTGATTGTATTCAGCCACTCGGGTATCAAAATTATCTAAAAATTCATAGGTCTTTTCAACAAACCCAGGGGGTACATCGTGAGCCAGACCACCGATCCAGATATAATTATAAAGTAAACGGGCGCCGGAAGCCATTTCAAATAGATCCAGGATCAGTTCCCGCTCACGAAAACAATAGATAAACGGTGTAATGGCACCTACATCCAAGCCAAAGGTTCCAACGGCAACCAGATGACTGGCGATACGTTGCAATTCAGCAAAGATAACCCTGAGATATTCCACCCGCTCCGGCAATTCAATACCCATCATCTTTTCCACGGCCATGGCATAACCATGTTCACTACCCATGGCAGCCAGATAATCACAGCGACCACAGAAGGGTGTAACCTGTTGATACTCAAGATTCTCAGCATGTTTTTCAAAAGAACGATGGAGATAGCCGATCACAGGTTCAATATGAGAGACAATCTCACCATCAGTGCGCAATTTGAGGCGAAGTACGCCGTGAGTACTGGGATGCTGGGGACCCATGTTCAGGATCATTTCTTCTGCGTGCAAACGTCCCATTATTTCACCTTCGCAATGCGCATACCGCGATAGAATTCAGCAGCTACATAATCTTTTTTCAGGGGGTGTCCTTCCCAATCTTCTTCCAGCAAGATGCGTTTTAAATCGGGATGGCCCTTAAATTTGATACCGTAAAGATCCCAGGCTTCCCGTTCATGCCAGTCCGCTGTCCGGAAGATATTCGCCACGCTTTCCACTGAGGCATCTGAACGATCGGTGAAGACTTTCAGCGTGATATAGTGATCCAATTCAGTTGAATGCAGATGATAAACCACACTCAGATCCGATTCGCCATCAGGATCATGACCGGCCAAATTCATCAGGGAATCGAATTGCAGGGATTCAGTACCTTTCAAATAACGACACACGGATGCCACATCATTCGATCTGACAATTACCGTTGGATTGAGAGTTTCTTCCTCTACAAACTCGATGATCTTGTCACCGAATTTTGCAACTAATTCAGTGTAAATCTCTTGCTCGGTCACTCCTGGCCCTCTTTCTTTGCCAATCTTGGCTCTTCACGCATCTTTTTCTGGAGATGCAGCAAACCCTCAATAAGGGCTTCTGGTCGCGGAGGACAACCCGGGATATATACATCAACCGGTATGATCTGATCGACTCCTTTTAGAACATGATAGCCATGCTGCCAATAGGGTCCACCTGAGTTGGCACATGACCCCATGGAAATCACATACTTTGGTTCAGCCATTTGTTCGTAAAGTCGTTTAACCCGGGTAGCCATCTTCAACGTGACAGTTCCGGCAACGATCATAACATCTGCCTGGCGTGGCGAAGAACGAGGCATAGCACCGAAGCGTTCCAGATCATGCCGGGCTGCAGCGGCTGACATCATTTCGATGGCACAGCAGGCCAGTCCGAATTGAAAATACCATTCTGAGCCGGAACGTGACCAGTTCAGTAATTTATCCAGGGATGTAATGAGGATATTCTCATTGAATTTATTATTCAGAGCACCCATCTATTTGGTCTCCGCTTCGTTCAGTTTGGCCGCTGAATAACGACCTGCACCATATTTAAGTTTCATTTTCACCCAGTCCAGATCACCCTTGACCCAGACATAAGCCAGACCAACGATGAGGATCAACATAAAGACAAAAACCTCTACAAAGGTCAGAAAACCCATTTCCTTAAAGACCACGGCCCAGGGAAACAGGAAGACGACTTCAACATCGAATATGATAAAAATGAGAGCCACAACATAAAAACGGATATTGAACTGTAACCAACCGTCCCCTTCCGGTTCCTCACCACATTCATAGGTATCCATCTTTAATTCAGTTTTATTTTTTGGGGCGATCAGCTTTTGAATAATGAAGCCCATATACATAAGAAGAAAGGCTACAACGCCGAAGGTTAAAGCTATTCCGTAATGTTCCTGCATGATTTTTTAAGTGCCCTTTCTTTCAACATTTGCGCGCCAATATAGACGGCACCTCATGGGTCTTCAAGTGCCGAATCATCGACTCTGCACTGATTTTTCAGTAAGCTGAAACTCCAACTGGCCAGCTCGTGTCAAATCACCCGATCTATTTCCGCGTAAAATGCAGATCAGAGTCTGTCCAAATTGATTTATCTGTGACCTTGACTACTATTGCTCCTGGGCATCCACGACTGCGATAGCTGTCATATTGGCCACATCCTGAACGCTGGTTGATCCAACTTGCAGAATATGAACTGGCTGCTCCATTCCAACCAGAATAGGTCCAATGGCTTCTGCATCACTAAGCCGGTGAACCAACTTGTAACTGATATTAGCCGATTGAAGGTCTGGAAAGATCAAGACATTGGCTGAACCTTTGAGTTCGCTGAAAGGATAGTGCTCTTCCTGCAAGGCTGGCAGAATGGCAACATCGGCATTCATTTCCCCATCGATCATGAGTTCAGGGTCTTTTTCGTGAACGAGTCTGACAGCTTCTCGTACTTTTTGGGCGTGGACGTGATCAGACGCCCCGAAATTGGAATAACTCAACATAGCCACTCGGGGAATCATCCGCCAGCGTTTAGCCTCTTCAGCAGCCATGAGTGCGATCTCCGAAAGTACTTCAGCTGTGGGGTCTATGTTTACAGACACATCAGCAAAAATTTTCATACCATCCTTGAAGATGAGTAAAAATAAACCCGCAACATGCTTCGTTTCCGGTCTGGTTTTAATCACCTGAAGCACAGGCCGTAAAGCATCAGGATATTGCTGGGTGATACCTGAGATCATTGCATCCGCTTCCCCCATGCGTAACATCATAGCAGCAAAATAATACCGGCGCTCCATAAAACGTCGGGCGCCATTCTGTGTCGTCCCCTTACGTTGTCGCATCTTATAGAATTCTTCAATAAATTCCTTCCGGCGTTCACACTTTAGGGGCTCTACGATCTTCACACCTTCCAGAGAAATATTTAAGGTTTTTGCTGTTGCCTTGATCTTATCCTCTCGGCCAACCAGAATCGGCTCTGCAATACCTTCCTGGCGAATTAGTTGACTGGCCCGAATGATGCGTTCATTCTCTCCCTCAGGATAAATCACCCGTTTTGGGGCACTCTTGGCCCGGTTATAGAGGGTCCGCATGAATTCACGGCCCTTGCCCAAGCGGGCTTCCAATTCTTCTTTGTATTCATCCAGATCGATAGTGCGACGAGCAACCCCGGTTTCCATGGCTGCTTTTGCCACCGCGACTGACTCCCAGAGCAATACACGAGGATCAAAAGGCTTGGGAATCAGGTAATCCCGGCCAAACTCCAGATGATCCAGGCCATAAATCTGGATCACTTCATCTGGGGTATCTTCTTTGGCCAGTGTTGCCAGGGCAATGGTAGCGGCCACTTTCATTTCTTCATTGATCTCAGTAGCCTGAACATCCAGGGCACCTCTGAATATGAAGGGGAAACCCAGAACATTATTCACCTGATTGGGATAGTCAGAACGACCCGTACCCATGATGGCATCAGGCCGGGCTGCCATAGCTTCCGGATATGAAATTTCTGGATCGGGATTGGCCATGGCAAAAATAATGGGATCTGGAGCCATGGTCTTGAGATCATCACCACTAATAATATCTTTTTTTGATAAACCGATAAATACATCGGCACCGTTCAGGGCTTCCTGAATTGTGCGTGTCTTGGTATCGTTGGCAAAGGGCAGTTTATACTCATTCATGCCAGCTTCACGACCCTTGTAAATCACTCCTTTGGAATCGCACATGATCAGATTTTCCCGCCTGGCACCCATGCGGATATAGTGGGCACTGCAGGACAGAGCTGAAGCACCAGCACCTGAAACAACGATCTTGATCTCAGACATTTTCTTCCCCACTACTTCAACCGCATTTAGCAGGGCAGCAGCGGAGATGATAGCGGTTCCATGCTGGTCATCATGGAATACCGGGATATTCATTTCTTCTTTAAGCTTTTTTTCGATGTAGAAGCATTCAGGAGATTTGATATCCTCCAGATTGATACCACCAAAAGTAGGTTCCAGCAATTTTACAGCATTGATGATCTCATCGGGGTTCTCTGAATCGATCTCAATGTCAAAGACATCAATATCTGCAAATCGTTTGAACAGAACTCCCTTTCCTTCCATGACCGGTTTGCCAGCTAAAGCACCTATATTTCCCAAACCAAGCACAGCAGTACCATTGGATATCACCGCCACCAGATTACCGCGAGCTGTATACTCGTTGGCTAAAGCAGGATCTTTTTCGATCTCTAAACAGGGATATGCCACACCTGGAGAGTACGCCAGACTGAGATCTCTCTGTGTAACAAAAGGTTTGGTAGCAATTACTTCGATCTTCCCTTTGCGAGAACCCATGCTATGATAATGCAACGCATCTTTTTTCGTGATCATATCGTTTTCCTAAATCAAGATGACATCCCAACTCGAGATGTCATCTGGTTATAAACTGACTGTTAATTGTAAATATGTAAAAGCTTCTACTCCCAGAAGTTTTTCAAAGCAGCCAGGCCTTCCTGGATCTGGTCAACATTAATACCACTATAGGCATAGCGAATGAAAACCTTATCCTCTCCAGGCAGTGGTCTACCAAAATGCTCTCGTGAACAAAAGGAAACACCTGTTTCATACAGGGCATCCAGCCTGAATTTGCTGGAGTCGGTGTAAGCCTTGCGCTTGAAGATATCAGTGACATCCGGGAATAAGTAGAAAGTGGTTTCCGGTGTAGAGACTTTAACACCATCAATATCCAATAAAGCTTTAACCAGAGCATCCCGACGCAATTTCAGCTCAGCCAGAATGGCACTCTGGGGTCCTGGGGGACCATTCAATGCAGCAACACCGGCTGCCTGCACAAAATGATTTGAACAAGACTCCTGGTTGGTGTTGAATTTTGAGATGGCATCGATCAATTCCCGGGGACCGGCGGCACAACCCAAACGCCAACCCGTCATGGCAAACTTCTTTGAAAAAGTATAGAGAATCACTGTCCGTTCAGCCATACCGGGCAATGAAGCAATACTTTTGCTCCGGCCGCTGTAGCGAACCTCGAAATAAGCCTCATCAGACAAGACCCAAAGATTGTGCTTAAGAGCCAGGTCAGCCAACCACTGCATTTCTGCTTCAGTTGATTCTGCCCCAATGGGGTTTTGATAGTTATTGTAGATAAGGATGCTCGTATTTTCAGTAATCTGAGCTTCGATCTCTTCCCGGTTAATAGCAAAACCGGAATCGGTTGTCACGTATCCATAAGGCAGGGCTTTCCCCCCGAGGTACTCGATCTGTGATTCATAGATGGGGTATCCGGGATTGGGATACAGTGCCTCGGCGCCTTCTTCCAGGAGTACTGCCAAAAATTTTCCGATAACCGGCTTGCCACCGGGTTGAACAGAAATATTCTCAGCTGTCAGGTTCAATCCACGAGCCATGCCGATATCTTCGGCTAATGCTTCCCTAAGCGGCAGGATACCAGGTCCTGGAGCGTAGCCAGTCTTACCGTCATGGGCGGCTTTCAAAGCAGCATCCAGGATGTATTCCGGAGTTGGAATATTCATATCCCCCAGATGAAATGGATAAACATGATTCCCTTTGGCAGCCCAGGCTGCAGCATCTGCCCCCACGGCAAAAGCTGTCTCAGTTCCTAAACGACCGTAACGATTTGCAAATTTTCTCATAATTCCCTCTATATGTTTCGTCCGGGAGCCTAACTCATCCCAAGACGTTTCATGCGTGTTTCGTGGTCATTGGCAAAGCGTTCAATACCTTCCAACAGCCAACGTTCAGAAAGGTGGGCTTCTTCAATGACTTCATCCAGCGAGCCACCTGAACGCCAATTGTTATCCCAGTCAGTGGTCATGGCGTATTCAATAGAAAGACGATTGCCCGTCCAATCCTGCATAGCCACAGCGGAAGCATTGGTAATGAAGGTGGAATTCAACCAATCAGTCTCGCTTACCGTATCCTGCTGATATGCTTCTGATTGTCTGGCAAATAACTGGGGGCTAACTGCTGCTACCAGTTTCACATTGAGACCGCGAGCATCTAATTCCGGCAACAAATTTACAATATTAGCTGTGGTAGCGGTTCCCTGCACAAAGATGGTCCCCATCTTTGGCATATCTGCTTTGTAATCACGAATCAAATAAGCACCTCTGGCAGCCTCTAGATGCGATGCCATCCCCAACTTCTGGCGATCTGGTATGACGATACCTGGACGAGTCAAATGCAGAGCGATGATCGCAACATCAGTGGCTAAAGCCGCAGTCAGCATGGGGGCTACTTCATTGTGTTCCCAGGGATAAAGGTTAATAACCTTACCTTTGGGAAACAACTGTGTTACTGCTGGTGAATATATCCCGAAATGGGTTCTGGAATCTTCTGCGGTTTCTGGTCCGGAATGCCCGGCAACCCAGAGCACCTTACCTAATTTTACATCAGCATCCTGAACCATCTGGCTGAAGATACGGAAGGAACCATATTTTAAATAAGAAAAGGATCCATAGGTTGAGCAAGCAGCAAAAAAGCCATTGAACTCAGCTTCCGGTGTCTTGGAAAAGTTGGTGGCTGCAATACCGGTACAAATTCCGGCATTGGCAAACTCAGTGATGGCCTGAGGCAGCATCACCCCTTTGGTATTTTTATGACGGTCATAAAAACCATATCCTTCAAAATCTCCTGTTGGTTTCCCAAATCCGGAAATGTTAGTAGAATCTGCCAGATCAGCTGACATGGCCAGAAATAGGGGTCGACCATAATTTTTACTGACATAGGAATTTAACCAGGCTGCGTACTTAGCAAAACCACCCCGGTTAGGAGCAACATCACCCGGCTTAACAAAGAGTTCTTCAGGCAAACCCTGGATATTTGTTAGGGTTGCATCATCCAGAGGGTTTTTGCTTGTATCGATCCAGACCTGTTCATCATCTTCAGGCACTGCAGCACCCAATTCAACCAGTCTGTCAGCCAGATAGTCAACCAATTCAGGACTCTGGTCAAAGACTTGAAACACGCGCTCCATATTGACTCGGGCCTGTTCGGTGCGAGCGGCCTGTTCTACAGGTATATCTTCATTGTAACCCTCAAAACGGATACCGTATTTATCCATGAATTCTTTTTTTGTTTCCCAATAAGGGGCACTATTATACTTGTGAGCAGCACCATGAGATTTATTGTCATACACGCCATAGCCCCGGCCTTTACGGGTCTTAAACCAAGCCATAGCCGGCGTATCTGCGACATTCTTCCCAGCGAACATTTCCATGAAGGCCTGATGAGTTCCAGCCCATTCTGAGCCATTTTCTGTACCAAACACACGCCAGCCATGAGGGGCAAACCAATCTTCAGGGGATCCGTGGATAACTGATGAGAAGGGTCGATCATCAATTCCGAAATCATTCCAATCGATGAGAAAATGGAGATTACCCAGACCCAGACCATAAGCTGAATTTAAAGACTCATGAGTTGCTCCAGGAGTCAAACCACCTTCACCTTCAACAGCAAAAACACGGACATCTCCGGCACCAGCATATTTGAGAGCCATGGCTTCACCAACAGCAACGGGCATTCCGTGACCGGAAGGACCAGTGTTGGCTTTGAAAATATTCGTTTTGCCAGCCATCTCGGCGTGCCCAGGCAATCCGCCCTTATTTCTCAGGGTCAGCAGATCTTCCCAGAGCAATACCCGGTCCTCGGCCCCCAATTTGTAACGTTCATCGCCAGTCTGTTCATATTTGCGTCTCAAGGATTCATTGAGCACTGCCAACAATGCATATACTCCAGGAACTACGTGACCAGCAGAAAGAATGAATTTGTCGCCAAATCTTTTTTGCGGGTTTCTAATATCCCACCGCATAGCGCCACCTAAAAACAGCGCCACCAGCATATGCACCTTGGATCTGGAACCACCGGGATGCCCACTTTGCCTCAAGTTGAGCATCATATCGATTAGTTGATCGGTCATGTCTTTGATCTTTTCCCACTTTGGAAATACGTCTGTTGTGGAATGTAATTTTGATGTTTCGTTCGTCATAATTCCCTCACTATTAAATCTGTTTCATATAGAGTGACCTGTATTACTTCGTCAGATCGGTAAGATTCTTTGCTCTAAGGACTTTTGCCATGGCGGTTTGCGCTTCTTCCCAGACATCATGCATACCACATTCATCCAGAAATTCACAGTTAACATCGTCTAGCAAACATTCATTCAAGGCCAGTGGCCCCTCCAGAGCTTCAACCACTTCGAGGATCGTGATCTCTTCCGGGTTTCGAGCCAATCGTACGCCACCGGAAACTCCACGGGTACTGTTAATAATCCCATGCTGCACCAAAGGTTTGAACAGTTTTCTCAAAAATGGTTCAGGTATCTTTTTTTGGACCGATATATCCCCAATACTTATACGAGAATCATTACCACTCTCAACCAGATATCTGATAGCTCTCAGGCCGTATTCCCCCGCTTTTGTCAATCGAATCACGCTATTGCTCCTTGTTTCCCTGACCCAGTTGTATTCCAAGCTCGGGAGGATGTTTCTAGTACAATACTATTTGTGAGAATATTACTCTTAATAGCGAGAAATCCCAGACTAAGTTTTTCCAAATGCCGGTAATATTGGAAGCAGGAAAGAATACACTCCAATTGATTACTCTTTCACTACTGGATTCTGTTTATGAAGAATGAGAGCAATACCTGCCAAGCTGGCGATCAAACCCAGACCCAAAAAAAATATCTCGAGGTAATCAGCATGACCATTCACGATGCCTATCCAGGCTTCGCCCATTGAGATGGCACCTACGATCAAAGCTGAATACCCTATTTTCTTGTCTTCTTTCATAACTCCCTGACACTATTGTTGGTATTACACTAATGCGGCACCTAAAGGGCAAATATGTTGCCAAACAGGGGGGGTTACCCCTCAGAAGAAGAAGCTGATTGATGGTTTTTATCGCACTACCATCTTATACCAAGTTTAGTCGCAATTTTGAGATCACCGCCTGCCTATGCCGAAGCGACGAGTCGAAGGGTGGTCCCTGAGCTAGTCGAAGGGCGACCCCTGAGCCAGTCGAAGGGTGGTCCCTGAGCTAGTCGAAGGGTTATTTAAGCAAGGATATCTTTTGGGAAACACTCCCTCCATCGATTGCATGAATACGAGCGATATAGATTCCTGATGCCAGAGACTGGCCGACAGCATTTTGACCATTCCAGCTGAGTTGATATTGACCGGAAGCCTGATGAGTGAGTGGCTGCGTATATACCTCAGCCCCCCTTAGGTCATAGATCACAAGGGCACCCTTAAAATGGGAATTCACAATATATGGGATGGTGACTGCTGCGTTGAAAGGATTTGGATAAGCTCCCAACAGGTGAAACTCACCAGGTTGCAATCCTCTATCAGTTAGTCCGGCAACCTGCTCAGCACTCTTGTGGATCCAGACCTCTGGATCAAATGATATATCCGATGGTTCAAAATCAAGTACCATGGAAAAAGTTTGGGAACGCAATGAATCCCAGATCACCAGTGTTGTATCTCCATTGAAACCGGAAAAGTGCAGGTCAATAGGCATTTTAAAAGTTGGCTGAAAACTGCCCTGGACCTGATCAATATGTACGGTTATCTCTGAGCTTCCGAATTCATCCACTGGAGAAGCACTCCACCACCAGTCATACCACGGCTTCCCAGTACCATAGATCCACTGGTCAAAAAACCACTCCAGATCCTGTCCCCAGACAATTTCAGCGACTTCCTGAAAATTCTCAGTAGACGCATGACTGAATTGATAAGTATCACGGTATTGGGCCAGGGTTTCAAAAAAGTTCTCATCACCAATCACATGCCGCAACATATGCAAAGTCCAAGCACCCTTTCCGTAAACGATGTAATTAAAGATAGACCACACATTAGTGGTGTCGGAGCGGTAAATGGATCCCTGATAATTGTTGTCTTTACTAGCCATGTGAGCATGATAGGCATCCTCACCGTTTTTGGCACCCCAGTAGAGAGCCTCTGAATAGGTGGCAAAGCCCTCATTGATCCAGATGTGGTGAAAATTACTGCAGGTGACCAGATCACCCCACCATTGGTGAGCCAGTTCGTGGGCAATGGTATTTTCTCCTGAAGCTCCCATACTGGAGCAGGTTTGATGCTCCATAGCACCACCCCAACCAAACTGAGCCATGCCATACTTTTCCTCAGAAAAAGGGTATTTCCCATAAGCTTCGCTATAAATATCAATCATGCTGGCGGTCAGATTCCAGCGGTCTACATTATTTGTGGTTGCATAGGTGGGATACATCCAGTACTCCAGCAACATGGAATCACCATCTGTAAAATGGAAGGTATCATTCCAGTATTCGTATTCAGAAATGGCCAGGGATACCAGATAAGTTGTAATAGGGTATCTGTGCTCCCAGACCCAGGTTTTTGTTCCATCACCATTATCCGTTTCTGAAGCGAGCAAGCCATTCGCCACGGCAGTCAATTCTTCATCCACAGTGATACTGATCCTGACAGAATCGGCCTTATCCGTGGGGACATCCTTACAGGGCCACCAGGAGCGCGCACCATAGGGTTCACTAAGGGTGGAGATCATGGGAATACCTCCTGCAGCGCTGTATTGCGTCCCAAACTCAAACGCCTGGAATCCACTTTCCAACGGATGTCCGTGATAGGCAACACCAACTGCAACGGATTCACCAGGGTCATAACTGCCATCCAGAGTGATGCTGAGAACATCAGAGGCATGGTTGAAAACAGCTCCATTTAAATACACAGAATCCACGGTCATGTTGCTGCTGAGATCCAAATGGATGGTCTCAAGGGCTGCGGTGACCGGATCTAAATAGACCTGCACCTTCCCGGTGAGCACTTCTGCCTCGATATCTATATCAAAATCAAGATTATAATAGTGGACATTCCAATCCCACACATCCAGCCTCAGTGCCGATTTAGCTAACCGATCATAATGACTAGCCATTTGAGCCAGGGGTTTACAGGGAATATTGGTTTGCTCAACCTCCTGTGACCAAGCCAGGCTGCTGATTAATATGATGATCATTATCTTGAATAGTTTCATGTTAACCTCTTTTTGCTATGACTGTAAAAAATAGGCTTTGAAGCCCATAGATACAATCTTTGAGGATACGGATAGCTTAAAGATTTTATGACAAGCTTAGTTACAGAAGTTTTGAAGAACACATCAAATTTTGGAGTCCTCTACGCTCTTCTGAGCTGCGAGAGACACGCTTTTGACCTTGGACCGTAGACTTTGGACTATCGAATACTTACATGGGCCAGAAATTTGAATCATTCCAGACTTCTTCTCGGAAATCCTCTTCCAATTCCATAAGCTTGCGATGGTGGTCGATCTCCCAGTCAGTTAACCAGGTAAAAAGCTTCTTGATATCAGGATCCGTAGCGGTCTGCTCTTCTTTCTGGTAAAATTTAAAAGCCCGTTCTTCCAGTGTCAGAGCAATACTAATAGCTGATGAATCAAAAGCACTGTTACGCAATTCCATAAGAAAAGATTTATCAATGATCGGATCCTGAAAACCAAATGCCAACTCTTCTTCAGAAGGTAGAATCACCTTGCCCTCATCCAGATGGCGATTGAAAGTGAGTTTAAGAATATGAAGATGATGTTCTTCCTCTTTAGCCATGTGCTCAAATAGTTCTTTGGCTACTGGAGATGTGGCTGTTTTTGCAGCCATTTTAAAAAATTCTTTCCCATTCATTTCAAGCAGCATAGCTCGCTTCAAAACATCCTGGACTGATTTGAATTCAGATGATCTCTCTGCAACATTCATGATCCTATTTCCCATCTTCTATATTATCTATCTTTATAGTTTCAGCTTGTTCCTGTTGTTCCTTGCGGTAAATGGCACAGTGTTCAATGTCCGCATCCCGAAAACTGGTCAGCGGATTGTAATCACCTTCAAAGCGCAGTTCGCAAGCAGCAACAGCTTCTGACCCGCCAGGACATTCAATATCATATACAGGACAATACCCAGCACGTTTTTCATTTTTTTGATCAGGAGTCATTGATCCATCCTTTTTTCCATAACGAGCCAATTGGTGCACTACTGATCCTGTTTGATAAGCCCATTTTTTTTAAGAACGCAACCATTTTAATGAAAAAATCCAGAATTGCTCAATATAAAAAAAGGAGTCCGGTTCCCCGGACTCCTTCACAAATAGTTTCACATCAGGTCTTGTTTTGGGACTGAAACTCCAACAAGGTTCGCATATAATTATCACGCACCAGGATTTGTGGACTGGGTGAATGGATCAGACTCATACTGCCTTTCATCTGAGAAAGACTTTGATATTCGTTCTCATCCATCCAGATGATCAAATCTTGTTCAATGGTTTTGATGGTTTCAGGACCATGAGCCATGAGAGCAGAGGCCAACATGGTCACATCCGCACCAGACATGATAAGCTTCAAAACATCGTGGGCATTATGAACACCACCGCTGGCTGCAAAGTTCAACTCTACATTTCCACGCAAAATTGAGATCCAGCGCATGGCCAAGCGAATCTCTCGAGAATGGCTCAACTGGATCTGGCGCTTCGTTTCTAATTTTTCAAGATCAATATCTGGATGATAAAAACGATTGAACATAACCAACGCATCTGCGCCAGCACCTTCAAGAGCCTTGGCAACAGCCGGCAGGGAGCTGAATCGCGAACCGATCTTAACCGCTACCGGAATAGTGACATTGCTTTTTACCCAGCTTACGATATCAGTATAGCGTTTTTCGACATCAGCACTGGTTTCATTAAAATCAACTGGCAGATAGTGAATATTCAGTTCCAAGCCATCAGCACCGGCGGACTCTAATTTCTTGGCATATTCCATCCAGCCACCAGGTGTAGCACCATTCAAACTGGCAATTACCGGGATATCAACCCCTTCTTTGATCTTGCGGATATTCTCAAGATACTCCTGTGGGCCATTCTTGAATTCATGAGCCTGAGGGAAAAAACTCAGTGACTCAGCGAAAGAATCAGCCCCATATTCCATAAAATGTTCCAACGTGCTGTCTTCCTGCTCGATCTGTTCTTCAAATAATGAAAACAGAACCACTGCAGATGCCCCATTGTCTTCCAGAATTTTAATACTATCCAATTTTTCAGTCAGGGGTGAAGCCGAAGGAACCAAAGGATTCTTAAGCTCCAAACCCATGTATTTTGTACTTAGACGCATTACTCTATTCCCTTTATCTTTACTTAAGCTTTATCGTATGAAAGAGCGGCCAACTTGGAGTAATAGTCATACTTTTCCTTGGCAGCCTTGTCAGATTCTTCCAGATAATACTCAGACATCTCTGGATTAATACGTTTCAAGATCGTAAAACGAGCTTCATTCATGGCATATTCGCGGACGTGTTTTTTAGGTGGTTTCGAATCCAATTTCAAAGGATTCTTACCTTCATTCGCCAAAAGCGGGTTATAACGATAAAGCGTCCAGTAGGCGCTGTCCACCGCCAGTTTTTGCTGATTCATACCTTTAGTCATATCGATCCCGTGGGCAATACACTGGCTGTAGGCAATAATGAGTGATGGACCAGGATAAGCTTCTGCTTCCATAAATGCTCGGACAGTCTGAGCATCATTGGAACCCATGGCCACCGAGGCAACATAGACATTCTTATAGCTCATGGCCATCATACCCAAGTCTTTCTTGGGAGAAGGCTTTCCAGCTGCAGCGAATTTTGCGACAGCCCCTAGCGGGGTGGATTTTGATTTCTGACCGCCGGTATTGGAATACACTTCCGTATCCAAAACCAGGATATTAACATCTTTTCCGGAAGCCAGGACATGATCCAAACCACCATAACCAATATCATAGGCCCACCCATCGCCACCCATGATCCAGACACTCTTTTTCACTAGATTATCCGCAACTGACAGAAGTTGTTTCGATAATGGTGTATCCAGCTTTTCGACAAGGTCGGTCATTTGCTTCACGCGGGCACGTTGTTCAAATATCTCCGGTTCATTTGCCTGTGAGGCATTCGAGATCGTATTAACCAATTCTGAGCCGATCTCATCCTTAAGTAAAGCCATTAGTTCAATTGCATGCTCGCGGTGTTTGTTAATGGTCAGACGGTATCCCAAGCCAAATTCAGCATTGTCTTCAAAGAGTGAATTATTCCAGGTCGGTCCGCGACCAGCTTTATTTTTTGCCCAGGGTGTCGTGGGTAAGTTCCCACCATAGATCGATGAGCAACCCGTAGAATTGGCAATGATCATCCGATCGCCAAATAGCTGAGAGGTCAACTTCACATAGGGTGTTTCACCACAACCGACGCAAGCTCCTGAGAACTCAAAAAGTGGTTGCAGGTACTGCGCTCCCTTGACAGTTTCGTGTCTTACATTTCCACGATCAACTTCAGGCAAATCCAGGAAGAAATCCCAGTTGGCACCTTCAGTTTCACGCAGGGGTCTTTGGTCTGCCATATTGATAGCTTTTCGACTAAGATCACTCTTGTCCCGAGCCGGACATACCTCAACACAAAGATTACAACCTGTACAATCCTCAACGGCAACCTGGAGGATATACTGAGAATCTGCTTCCCACTCCCGTCCTTTGGCGCCAACATGTTTAATTGTCTCCGGTGCATTATCAAATGCATCTGGTGTGGTTATTTTTGGACGAATGGCAGCATGAGGACAGACCATGACGCATTTATTACACTGGATACAAATATCCGGTTCCCACACCGGAACTTCCAGGGCAATATTCCGCTTTTCCCACTGGGTTGTTGCAGTGGGCCAGGTTCCATCATTTGGGATAGCGCTAACGGGCAGATCGTCTCCTCGCCCAGCAATGATCTCAGCGGTTACTTTCTGAACAAAATCAGGGGCAGCTTCCGGAACGATCAGGCGACGGACATCACTCCCGTTTAGAGTATCAGGAACATCCACTTCAAAAAGATTGGATACGGATTGATCCACAGCGTTGAAGTTCTTTTCAACAACCGCTTCGCCTTTATTGCCATAGGTCTTTTTGATTGCTCCCTTGATCTTGGCGATGGCTTCCTCTTTGGAGAAAATACCTGATATCGCAAAGAAACAGGTCTGCATGATCGTATTGATACGGGATCCCATACCGGTTTCCCTGGCAACAGTTACAGCATCGATCACATAGAACTTAAGTTTTTTTTCAACGATCTGCTTTTGATAATGACGGGACAGAGCGCCCCATATTTCATCCTTATTCAGATGGCTGTTCAGTAGGAATGTGGCTCCCTCTTCGGCACTATTCAAAATATCAAATTGATCCAACAGTTCATACTGATGACAGGCAATAAAACTGGCTTTGTCGATCAGATAGGTAGAGCGGATCTTATCTTTACCAAATCTTAAGTGAGAAGTAGTGGTACTACCGGATTTTTTGGAATCATAAACAAAATATCCCTGGGCATAATTGTCGGTTCCTTCACCAATGATCTTGATGGAATTTTTATTGGCACCGACCGTTCCATCAGAACCAAGTCCATAGAACAGACCCCGGAAGACCTTACCTTTTGAGGTTCGGTATTCTTTGTCGTACTCCAGAGAGGTATGGGTAAGATCATCTATGATACCAATAGTGAAATGATTTTTGGGTTTATCTTTAATCAGTTCATCATAGATACCCTTGATCATTGCCGGAGTAAATTCCTTGGAGGAAAGACCATAGCGACCACCCACGATCAGCGGCATTTCATTGAACTGATAATAAGATTCACTGTTAGCTTCGGCAAAAGCCGTAATCACATCCTGATACATGGGTTCACCGGCACCACCGGGTTCTTTGGTTCGATCCAGAACGGCGATCTTTTTCACAGAAGCCGGTAAGGCTGCGATAAAGTGTCTGATGGAGAATGGTCAAGATCAGACTGTTTAGACCATTCTCCAT
>JAYEKW010000171.1 GCA_034716895.1 Candidatus Neomarinimicrobiota bacterium | reverse complement strand
AATATATAGTATATTTAAAAATATCTTGTGATATCAAAAAAAAAATAACTAGATTGGGCATGTTTCAAACATATAGAATGACCCCGGGTTGGATTCTTAATGAGCAACAGGTATTACCAGATGCAAGATTGTGTATTTGGTAAACAAAATGTTAGTTTAAGATGAAGGGGTTTATGATGAAACCAATTTCAAAAATAATGACTCTCATTATTCTTTTTTCGGGTCTTATGCAATCCAATGTGTTTGCGTCCAGACTGTTTTCTATGCAGGCGAATGCCGGGGAAGTGCTTACTGCAGGCACCATTGGAACAAGATTTCAAAGCTTTGGGGATGAATTTCAAGCGCAAGGTCATTATCATCCTACCGGATGGGCAATGTTAGCCTATCAAAACGAGAGATTTAGTCCGGAAAACAATCTTGGCATGGTTTATCGTGGAAACGGAAATGCCTGGGATGACCCTGTCCAAGAGGATGATTACGATTTTGCCCAATCTGAAATTATGGCTGCTGAAAATATTACTACTGTAATGAGCCATCTCCGTAAAGCCTCTTCCGGGTGTGGTAGTGGAGCGAATGAGGATTACCCTGATAATCCCCATCCCTGGGTTTGGTACGAGCCAGGAATAGCCTACACTTTTGCCCACAACGGAACGATCGATGAGGATGAGAAGGCTGAATTGCGTGATCTTATTGGTACGACCTGGATTGCGGCCCATGGTGGATTGCAGACTTTTGATGAAGCTGGTTGCGGTGGTGATTGGTTAACTCCGGAAGGATTTGAGCATGTCATTGATTCAGAGCTCTATTTCTTCTGGCTTATGCAGAGTATTCTGGACGAGGACGGTGATGTGCTACAGGGACTTAAAAACGCACTGACCGATCCAGATTTTCATTATATCACTAATGATAGCCATTTGAACTTCACCTTTAGCGATGGAATGGCTATCTGGGCTTTTCGTAGGGCTATATATCCAGACTCAAGCCCATACAATGAGAATTATGAACACACTTTATATTATTCTAGTATCTCTCATCTGGGCTTTAATGCCGTGTCAAGTCAGGAATTGGGTCACTCCGCATTCTGGACAGAATTAGATAACCGAGATCTGGTCTATCTACCTCGAACAGGGAATGCTGTAGTATTTCCGGATTTTAATCTTATTGCTGCCACAGTAGAAGTTAAGAAGTTAAGCAGTAGCTGGAACTGGGTGGGTTTCCCTGTACTGGAGGTTGATAATACTTCTATAACAACTGTATTGGAAACTGTTTCACCCAATGCTCAAAGGGTTGATTATAGTGATGGCTTCACATTGTATAGTGAAGGAACCGGATGGGATCCTAACATCGATTTAACTAGTATTGAAGGTTATCAACTTCTCATGTCAGAAGAGGCAGACTACTACAACCTCCAGGCCGTGGGTACAAGGGTGGCTTCAGACACTCAGATAACTCTTGATCAGGGTGAGAACTGGGTCCCCTACTTTATTCAGGAAAGTCAGGAACCTTTGGATGCTCTGCCAGCCAATGTGCTGGATCGCCTGGTATCACTTAAAGCCCAGGACTGGTATATGTTTAAGAAGGGAACTAAATGGATCTACAGTAGCTGTTCCTCCCCCATAGGTCCCTGTCGGACCCTTGACTACGGTGAGATGTATATGCTCAACTTAAGTCCCGGTGCTTCAATCTTTATGACCTACAACACCGGTGGTGGTACTCCTCCTGGAGGTGAACTGGCTCTGGCCGGTGGTTCCTTTGAGGTCCAGGAGTTAAATGACTATTCAGCTCTGGCAATTGATACGATTGAGGATCCTGAATCCGTAACCGAAATTGGCATTTTTATCGGTGATGACTGTATCGGTGCACAGAGGGTAACAGAATTCCCTGTCTATATACAAGCTTACAACGGGGAACAATCCCTGGATGAGGTCAGCTTTCAGGTTGTGAGGGATGCAGGGTTAGCCAAAGGGTCTGGGAATCCTGAGACCAATGCAGCTTCTGGACTGACCTTCCGAGAACACTTTACTCTTAGTGATCTGGATCGTGAAGTGACGGAAGGTGGGTTCGTGGTCTACCATGCGGATATTGAGCAGAGTCCTGAACCCTTGATCACTGAAACCTCACTATTATCCTGCTTCCCAAATCCCTTCAATCCCAGTACCAGTTTACGCTATGAGTTGGCCAGGGAATCGCTTGTTTCAGTGGTGGTGTACAACATACAGGGGCGGGTGGTTGAAAACCTGTACCGGGGTGAACAGTCCAGAGGGCAGCATGAATTGACCTGGAATGCCAGCACCCTGGAATCCGGTTTGTATTTTGTCGTTTTTAAAACCGGAGGCTACCAGTCAACCCAAAAAATGATGTTGATAAAATAATATACATCCAATGGCACACCCTGGCGGAGGTACCCTATGGTTGACCTTCGCTGGGGTTGCTTGAAGAGCGAGGAAATTAGGTTGAGAATTAAAAACAATACTCTTTTACACTCTCAAGACGCTCGGCGAGGGCGTGCTTTTTCTGTGTTATTGATATTGGTTTTTGTTTCACAAGCATACGCCACAACCTGGATCGTGCAACCCGAACCGGGTGGTCACTTTATTCATGTCCAGGATGCCATTGATGGTGCGAATCATGGGGACACCATCCTGGTGGAACCTAGCACCTATTATGAAAATATCAATTTCAACGGAAAGAATGTAGTCCTCACCTCACGCTATCTGTTTACAGAGGATGAGACTTATATCAATAATACAATTCTGGATGGGGATCATTTAGGGCGGGTCGTGACAATCATTAATGGTGAAAGCAGAACCTGCCAGCTAATAGGTTTCACTATTCAGAATGGTTTTACTCCCCCAAATGTAGGAGGCGCTGGGGTTGTATATGGAGGGGGTATTCGTATTCAATACAGTAGCCCGTCTATCGTGTTCTGCACCATCAGGCATAATTTTACCTCTGTACTTGGATCTGGAGGTGGAATCAGTATATCATATGATTCAGCTCCGCTTCTTTCAGGATTGTCTATTCACTCAAATCAAGCTGGCAATTTTAGTGGTGGTGGGATAGGGATTGCACTCTCAGCTAATCCTGAGTTTGATGCAGTTAATAAGTGCAGTATTTATAATAATTATGCAGGATACAATAATGACATAAGTGTGGGAATGATCTTCACGGGTTCTCTCAGCATTCCTCTTGACACATTCACAATAGATTTGCCTGACCAGAGCTCCAATGTTTGGCCAGATGGGCTAAACCTGACAATGGACCATGCCTACTTTGAGAAGGTTGCTCACGATCTGTATGTGAGTTCTACGGGTGACAATCAAAATTCAGGGCTTATATCCGAGGATCCCCTGAAAACAATCCAACATGCCCTTACAATTATCGAAAGTGACAGTACAATACGTAGGAGAATCTACATTGAAGAGGGGGTATATTCACCCTCGGATGATCAATTTTTTCCATTAAATATTCGAAGTAATGTTGATCTGATTGGAGCAGGGCAAGAACTAACGATTCTAGACGGGGAAAATGAGCGGAACTTAATAAGGGCATGGTTTGACAATCATTACCGGATATCAAATTTAACTATTAAAGGGTGTGCTGGTAATGGAGAACCACGTGCTGTTCGAATATCTGAGAACATTGATGCTGAATATAGGAACATACGGTTCACTGAGAACAATGGGGGCTCAATTCTGCAAGGGCAGGTGGGCTTCCCAGAAGGTTTTGACCCGCTCCATCCTCTTAACACCAGTGTGTTGTTCGATAGTCTTGAGTTTATTGACAACACCTGTCGCTTGAATACAACTTTTGGTGGATGTGCTAGGACTGAAATACGCAACAGTATTTTCAGAAACACCCAAGCTGTATACGATGACATTTGGGAATTGTATCTGAATTACCCATTTCAAATACTTACAACATTCCATATCGAAAATCCAGTGAATATTGTTTCCAATGTGGAGGTCTCACTCAACGAGAATATGCAAGCTTGGGGTCCAGCCTACGGTATTGCTTTGAGAGTAAGTAATGCATCTGTCAAGGTACTCAACAGTACATTTGCTGATAATCATCTTCCAGAGTCCATGGGAGCTGGGATAACCCTTACTGGTGGAGCGGAACTTGTTATTGCAAATAGCATAATACATGGAAACACGCCCAATCAGTTCTGGCTGGAAAATGCGTACAATATGAGTCAAAATACTCTCGTGATTAAAAACTGTTTGATCCAAGGAGGGGGATCGGGGGTGGGTCAGGTTGGTGAAAATAATCTATATTGGTTGGAAAATAACCTAGATTCTGCCCCCTGGTTCCAGGGGGGAGAGGAGAATCCGTATTATTTGACTGCTAATTCTCCGGCAATTGATGCTGGGACCGATTTCTTTGTCTGGGAAGGTGATACTATTATCAATCTGAGTCCTGATGACTATACCGGTCTAGCACCTGACATTGGTGCTTATGAGTATCACGAGCCAGATGCAATTGATGATGCTAGCTTACCCCTGCGATTCAAATTATTTGGTAATTTCCCCAATCCTTTCAACAGCAGTACCCGGATATCATTTTCTATCCCGGAAACCGGTGAGGTCGAGTTGATCGTATTTAATATGAGAGGACAGCGGGTGGAGCATCAGAGTTTTGAGTCCCTACCCGCTGGAGTGCATCAGATAAACTGGGAGGCTCGTGGTCTACCATCTGGGCTGTACCTGTATCAGATCGAATCCAGGAAAATGAAAGTTACGGGGAAAGCCCTGTTAGTCAGGTAATAATTTGATTCAAGTGACCCATGACGAGTAATACCAATTAAACATCTAACCAGCACCCATTTCAAGTAAATAGTAATAATTACTATTAATTGTTAGACAGTTGGATACATGGTAAACGAATAACGAGTGACCTGTGTCGGTATCCAGACCAAAAGGCCTGTAAGTTCAAATACCTAATAAAAATGAAGCATAATATATAGTATATTTAAAAATATCTTGTGATATCAAAAAAAAAATAACTAGATTGGGCATGTTTCAAACATATAGAATGACCCCGGGTTGGATTCTTAATGAGCAACAGGTATTACCAGATGCAAGGTTGTGTATTTGGTAAACAAAATGTTAAATTTATTTGAGAGGGGTTCACGAAGATGAAGCAACTACCAAGATTAATAGTCGGGATAGTTCTACTTATTATTATGTCTCAAGCTGCTCTTGCTTGCAGAATGTGGGGAGCTATTGCAACGGAAGGGTACTATTTAAGCCTCAGCAATGACCAGTATGCAATGAAACAACATCTATATTGGGGTAGCGATGAAAGCAACCTAAAAAACCAGGCGGACTACTATCATACGGATGGCTGGGGAATGTTAAACTATCTCGTTTCCTATGGGATGACACCCTCAGTTGCTGAAGTATTCAGGAGTAATGTACCTGCCGCAACAGATATAAATTTTATTCGGCGTGCCAATGACTTGCTTGAGACATTTCCCAATGTATCAGTCCTAATGGCACACATCCGTCGTGCCAGTTCGGGAGCAATTGATATTCCAGATCCTCATCCTTGGGTGAATGAAATGGGGGGCGTGACCTATACTTTTGAACACAATGGAACAATCACTAATAAACTTGGGCTGAAAAATTTAATTGGTAATGATTGGATCAATTCCCTTGGAGGGTTTAACACTTTTGGGCATGGTTCGTGGGAGAACGAAGGTTGGCTCTATGTTGTTGATTCGGAAGTGTATTTCTTTTGGATTTTGAAAAATATTGATGAAGCCTATGGCAATGTGTTAGAGGGTCTGTATCGAGCGCTAGCTGACGAAAGCTTTAATGGTGTTGTTGATTATACAAGTGAGAGTGTGAACTGTCTTTTGTCAAACGGAAGCGCGTTATGGGCCTATCGACGTGCTCAGGATGATGACTCCGACTTACCGTTTGAACGCCAACACACACTTCATTACAAAAATCACGAAGATGCTACCTACCATTACCGTGTGGTTGCATCCTCACCAACTGCAGTTGATTTTCATAGTTCTGATTGGTACGAGATGGCAGATTACCAGCTAGTTTATCTTCCCCGCGAAGGAGATGTCATTGTATATGATGATTTTCCCCTAACACCATATATAGAAGTCAAAAAGCTCAAGAAAAACTGGAACTGGGTGGGTTTTCCAGTCATGGAAGATGTGGAAGGTACATCAGTTACGACTGTACTTGAAAGTGTCGCACCATACTCACTGGAAGTACAGCACGAGAGTGATAATACGGAATTTATTGCTAATATATGGATTCCACCTTATGATTTGAATAGTACCGATGGATATAAAGTTTTAATGTCAGAAGAACAAAGTACATATAATCTTGAAACTGCAGGTGAAAGGGTCTATCATTTGACCCCTATTACTGTTAATGAGGGTAATAACTGGGTCTCCTATTTTATTCAGGAAAATCAGGAACCCCTGGATGCCTTGCCAGCGAACGTGATTGACCGGC
Source organism: Candidatus Neomarinimicrobiota bacterium (assembly GCA_034716895.1). NCBI lineage: Bacteria > Pseudomonadati > Fidelibacterota > Fidelibacterota bacterium. The sequence continues at coordinate 3,371 of JAYEKW010000171.1, read as the reverse complement.
TCACCGCCATCAAAGCACAGGACTGGTATATGATTAAAAAGGCTAATGGTGGATGGTACACTAAACTACCTCCTAACCCTCCAGTAGAAGGTGAACCTTGGATCACTTTCAAGTATGGAGAGATGTATATCCTTACCCTAAGTACAGGGGCTTCAATTGAGATGATCTATGAGAGTGGTTACGGTACTCCAGGCGGAGGAGGAGTTGTTCTGAAAAATAGTTCTTTCGAGGTTCAGGAACTGGATGACTATACGGCATTTTCAGTTGATGCGATTGAGGATCCTGAAACCGTGACCGAAATCGGTATCTTTCTCGGTGATGACTGTATTGGTGCACAGCCTGTGATAGAATTCCCGGTCTATATGCAAGCCTACAATGGTGACCAGTCCCTGGATGAGATTAGCTTTCAGGTTGTGAGAGATGGTGGGTTAGCCAAAGGAAGCGGGAATTCAGAGACCGACAATGCTCCCAGGCAGACATTTAGAGAACACTTTACCCTGAGTAGCTTGGAACGTGAGATAACTGATGGTGGCTTTGTGGTTTACCATGCCAATCTGGAAAAAAGTTCAGAACCAATGATCACAACCACCGCCCTGTTGGCTTGTTACCCCAACCCCTTTAACCCCATTACAACCTTGCGCTACGAGTTAGCCAAAAATTCACCTGTTTCAGTGGTGGTATACAATATGCAGGGGCGGGTGGTTGATAACCTGTATTATGGTAAACAGAGCAGGGGCCAACACGAACTGACCTGGAATGCCAGCACCCTGGAATCCGGTTTGTATTTTGTCGTTTTTAAAACCGGATGCTACCAGTCAACCCAAAAAATGATGTTGATAAAATAATATACATCCAATGGCACACCCTGGCGGAGGTACCCTATGATTGACCTTCGCTGGGGTTGCTTGAAGAGCGAGGAAATTAGGTTGAGAATTAAAAACAATACTCTTTTACACGCTCAAGACGCTCGGCGAGGGCGTGCTTTTTCTGTGTTATTGATATTGTTTTCTCTTTCACAAGCTTACGCCACAACCTGGATCGTCCAACCCGAACCCGGTGGGCATTTCATCCATGTCCAGGATGCCATTGATGGCGCTACTCATGGAGATACTATCCTAGTAGAACCGGGGACCTACTATGAGAATATCAATTTTATTGGCAAGAATGTGGTCATCACATCCCAGTATCTGTTTACAGAAGATGAGTACTATATCAATCATACCATCCTGGATGGCAATCATATTGATCGCGTAGTAACTATCGAGAATGGTGAAACCCGAGCTGCTCAACTGATAGCCTTTACCATTCAAAATGGAAAAGTTATGCAAAATCAGTCTGAACCAGTTCTTGTTTATGGTGCTGGGATAAAAATTAACAACAGTAGTCCATCCATCAGGGATTGTACAATTAAAAATAACAAAGCCCCCTTTAAAGGGGGAGGTGCTGGTATTGCAGTATATTATAATGCGAATCCTTATGTATCTGGTTTAAGTATCCATGAAAATCATGCTAGTATGGGAGGAGGAGGCATTATTCTCTTTGATTGTGAAAGTACATCAATTGAGTTTGATCCGATCAATTTGTGCAGTGTCTATAATAATTATGCTGGCTATCATAGCGATATTTCTATTGGGTATTCATATCCATTAGAAATAGTGATTCCTTTAGATACCTTCACTGTTAGCAGCCCAGATGAACATTTTATATCTTTTCCACAAGCTTTAGTGTTAACAATTGAACAGGGTTTCTTTGAACCTGTTAACCATGATCTATATATTAATCCCAATGGTGATGATTCAAATTCTGGAGCATCCTTTGAAGAGCCGCTAAAAACTATTCAACATGCTCTCACTATTATCAAAAGAGACAGTCTTGATCCCTACACTATTTTTCTGGATGAGGGCGTTTATGCCCCATCCAATGGTCAGCATTTCCCTTTGAATTTGCGTAGTTACGTTAATATGCAGGGTGCTGGGAAAGATTTAACAGTCTTCGATGGTGAAAACCAGCAAGTGCAGATAATAGCGAGTTATGTAAATCATTACAAAATTTCCAATTTGAGTTTATCTCATGCCCCATATGCCGGCATTTATAGAGCTCTAACAGTTACTGAGAATATTAATGCAAAATATTCTAACATTGGTTTTTATCAGAATACAGGTGGAGTGATTAATAATTTGCAATGGGCTTCTGAAGCATTTCCTCACCCTGAAAACAGTAACATCTTATTTGACAGCCTGGAAGTGATAGATAATGCTTGTTTTTGGACGATCACCCTCAGAGCACATGCTACTACAATCTTTCAAAACAGTATAATCCGAAATTCAGAGTCCGTCTACAGTGAAGTAATGGAAGCATATTTGAATTGGCCCCTTCAAATACTCAAAACCTTCTATCTCGACACAGAACCAAAACACATCAGCAGGAATGTAGAGATCACTCAAAATGAGAACCTGGATGCTGACTACCCCCTCACCGCCATGGCCCTCCATGTGGCAGATAGTCGTGTAGAAATCTCAAATTGCACCTTTGCTGATAATAGTGCACCGGTTGGTGGCGCCATAACGCTGGAAGATGCGGAGGTAATAATTGTCAATAGCATACTATATGATAATGAGCCCAGACAAATCTGGTTGTATAATGCCTATGGCGACACACCCAATACCGTTACCATAAAAAACTGCCTGATCCAGGATGCTGAATGGGGTATCAATCTCATTGGTTCTAATACTATCAACTGGCTGGACGGCAATTTCGATGTTGCCCCCTGGTTCCAGGGGGGAGAGGAGAATCCGTATTATTTGACTGCTAATTCTCCGGCAATTGATGCTGGGACCGATTTCTTTGTCTGGGAAGGGGATACAATCGTTAACATGAGTCCTGATGAGTACAGCGGACTGGCACCTGACATTGGTGCTTATGAGTATCACGAGCCAGATGCAATTGATGAAAACAAACTATCTGAAGGCTTTGAACTCTACGGTAATTTCCCCAACCCCTTCAATAACAGCACTCAAATCTCATTCTCCGTACCAACAACAGGCGATGTTGAGCTTAAAATCTTTAACATGAAGGGGCAGTTGATAGAACAGCAGCTATTTGAAGGTTTTTCTACAGGCATACATAAGATAAACTGGGATGCTGGCTATTTACAGTCAGGATTATACCTCTATCAGATCGAATCCAGGAAAATGAAAGTTACGGGGAAAGCCCTGTTAGTTAAGTAGAAAAGGCTCATCGTCATAATGCGTACCTGGAACCATAGCAAGAAAAATTGTGTGGGCAAACGATGTTAGGAATATTTACCAGGCATATAACAATCCCGGAGGGATTAAATGCGAATAGCTACGGGTGCAACCCGTAGTATTCAA